>JAFXDL010000051.1 GCA_017516265.1 Bacteroidaceae bacterium | reverse complement strand
AGCGAGAGAGGGATGGTGATACAGATAATCACTGTAGCACGCCAACGTCCCAAGAAGACGAACACCACCAATACAACAAACAGCATGGCATAGCTGATAGTCTCCACCAATGAGTCGATGGTATTCTGAATGTTGTCAGAAGTGTTCACGATGATACCGAGTTTTACATCGCTGGGGAGTCGTTTCTGCAGGTCGGGCAACTGGTCCATTACAGCCTGAGAAATAGCCACAGAGTTACCACCCGACTGCTTCTGTACGATAATCCTCGCACCCTGCTTGCCATTGGTAAAGGTCTTTTGGGCACGCTCCTGCACACCGTCAACCACACGAGCCACGTCGCGCAAGTAGATGTTGGCACCATTGCGGCTTCCAATCACCAGATTCTCCATTTCCTTCGGGTCGGCAAACTCACCTTCCACACGGAGTGAGTAGGTAGAGTTACCAATATCGAACGTACCGCCAGGGATATTACGGTTCTCAGCACCAATAAGAGCACTGATAGCCTCTACGGTCAATCCGTATGCTTCCAAACGGCTAGGGTCGCAATAGATATTCACCTCACGTTGAGGAGCACCTGCAATAGATACAGACCCGACACCGGGAATACGTGCCAAAGGATTAGCCACATTGTCATCCAAAATCTTGTAAAGGGCACCCTGACTCTCCTCTGCCTGCACAGAAAGGAGGAGGATAGGCATCATGTCGGCACTGAACTTGAAGATGATGGGGTTGTTCACCTCGTCAGGAAGAGCCGAAGATACCATATCCAGTTTGTCGCGCACATCATTGGTGAGCACATCAATGTCGTGACCAAACTCAAACTCCAAGGTTACGATAGAAATATTTTCGGAAGACTTGGAAGTAATATGTTTCAGGTACTCCACTGAGTTCAACGTGTTTTCCAAGGGACGGGTCACGTTGTTCTCGATATCCTCGGCACTGGCACCAGGATAAGCAGTCATCACCATGATGGTGTTTGTCTCGATATCCGGCATCAGGTCGATGGGGAGTTTCGATAATGAAAAGAGACCAAATATCGCAACTGCCAAGAAGCAGAGCGAGGTCATAATCGGTTTTTTAACCGCTCCTTCGTATAAACTCATAATATTCTATTTAATTTGCTAATGTGCCAATTTGCTAATGTGCTAATGACTATGCTTATGTCAATTTGCTAATGTATCACGCCGCATGGCCATTGGCACATTAACACATTGGCATATTGTCACATTAAAAATTTTTATTTCTCAACCGTTACCTCCATACCGTTCAGCAAAGCTTTCTGTCCGGCAATTACTACTTGAGAGTTGTTGGGCACACCTGAAAGCAACTCGTACTCAGTGTCCATACGACGACCAAGCTGTACCTTATTATATGACACCTTGCCATTCTCATAAACATATACATAACGGTCGCCAGAGCCTGCCTGCTTCACTACGGCCATATCGGGCACTACCACGTGGTCAGCCGTACCAAAGTTCATGATAACGCGGGCAAACATTCCGGGACGGATACGCTGGTTGGCATTGGCAACCTTCACCTCCACAGGGAAAGTACGGGTAGCAGCATCAATCGTAGGATAGATGAGGTCAACCGTGCCTGTGAACTCCTCGTCACCGTACACATCAAGTTTCACGCTCACCTTATCGCCCTTCTTCACCTTGGGGAAATTATTCTCAGATACATTCACAATCAACTTTACAGGCGAAATCTGCTCAACCACGAGTACAGGGTTTGCTCCGCCATAAAGGTCGCCATTATCGTAGTTGCGGGCAGTGACGATACCGCTGATAGGTGAAAGCAGTTGAGTATTTTCCACCATGTTAGCGTATGAACGACGCAGTTTGTCGAGTGTGGTGCGCATATTCTCCCAATCAGACTTGGACACACCGCCCACCTTGTAGAGTTCGTCAATACGCTTGAACTCTGTCTCCATGTGGTCGAGGTCGTACTTCAGTGAAGTAGAGTTCACATCGTCCATCTCTACGAGTTTCTGACCTTTACTTACGCGGTCGCCCACTTCCACCAAGATGCGTTTGATACGCACGGGGGTTGAAGGGGCAATCTTGTTCACCACATCAGCCTTCACGGTAGCGGTGTATTCGGCCACCTGGTCAACGGGACGCACTGATACTTTGGCCAACTTCACTTTGGGCTTCTCGGTTTGTGTTTCCTGAGCTGTTGCAGTCTCACTCTCGTTCTTCGATCCACATGCACTTGCAGTCAATACTAGAGCGGCAAGTGCCATCATTTGAAAATTGATTTTCATACCTTATTATATATTCTTTTTCTTGTTTTATCTGATGAATTCTTTATTTCTCATTACCAAAGTCTTCAACTCCCATCACTAAGTCCAAATTGGCTTTGGCTATCAAATAGTCGTAAATTGATTGACTATAAGCTAATTTTGTCTGTGTCAATGCAACTTCTGCACTATTCAACTCAAGAATAGTACCACCACCGATTTCATAACGCTTTTCAGCAATAGAACGTCCTTTTTCTGCTTGAAGCACTGCTTCTTTGCTACTAACAGCCTGTTCTGCACTTGCCGACATGTTATCAAGATAACTTTGTGCTTGCATCTTCAATTGACGTTCTGTATTGATGCGTGTCTGTTCCAATTGGGCAATCTGCAACTTGGCTTGCTTACGCTGAGAGAAATTTCCTCCCTTGAATAAGGGAATTGAAAGATTCAGAGCAACGGTAGAATAAGGATTCCAATTATAATGGAATATCTTCCAATGATCACTCATACTTGTAAACATATATTGGAAAGAAAGAGCCAATGTTGGCATGAAATTCGTATTCTTCAACTTCAAATTGCGTTGCAGCATCTCGTAATTCATATCCAACTGACGCAAAGTAGTGTTTCCTCCAATGATATTTTCAGGACGAGGCTGTGCTTGACGAGTAAACATTGCCATCTCATAATCCTTCAGATTACCAACGACATTCAGTTCTATATTGGATTCGATACCTAAAAGAACTTTCAATTGGAGCTTCGCCAAGTTTACACCATTACTAGCAGAAACCACACTAGGTTTCAGCGAACGCATCTGTACATCTGCACTGATTTTGTCGAACTCACTCACCAAACCATGCTTAAACTTGGTGTTCACCACATTGAAGTTATCTTCGCTCTGCTTATAGCTTTTCTGCAGCACTTCATAACTGTCTTGCGCCAAAAGTACTTGAAAGAATGCCTTAGTAACTTGGTTCACCATATCAAGACGAGAAGAACGGGCTTTCTCCATAGCCAATTCAACATCAGTCTTAGTCAGTTTCATGCTTTGATACAATGCAGGTGCATAAACGGGAAGGCTAGCACTCACACCACCATTCACAGTATTCAAAGTTCCGACTTTCATTACTTTTCCCATCATCGCAAATGATTGCTTCTCAATAGTATGGTTGAAACTTCCTACCAAACTAGCTTCAGGTAGCAATCCCCACAGCACCTCGCGATTTGCCTCTTTCTTCAACTGAATCTCCTGGTCGGCAACCTTTATCGTAGGATTGTCGGCCAAAGCAATCTCTAACGCCTTGTCCAATGTCAGATTCAGCGTTTCTTGCGCACGGACGGCTCCTGTTAACAGCAGAGCCAGCGCCAATGCCAAGCAGTTCTTACTTCTCATACGTCTTTACTTAAATTTGTAATCCTATAATTATATGTATTATTTTTCTTTCAAAAACTCATCCAACATCCGTTGTCCCTTCTCTGTGCAGATGCCACGTATGTGTACACGCACCACCGTGTCCAACACATCGGCCAACGTCCAACGTTCCATCAGCATTTCATCATTCAGGAACCCACTCATCGACAAATCCACCAGAAACTGGAAAATGTCGAAATTGATGTCAGTACGAAGCAATCCCTGACGGACACCCACCTCGTAAAAGTCTTTGGATTTTTTGGCACTCTGCGCCTTGCGTTGGTTTAGGAATTCGCACACTTTGGGATATTTCTTGATGTCGCGATACATGGAGGGATGCACTTTCTTCATCTCTTCCATTCCGTTTTGATAGAGACAGAAGACTATTTCCAACACATTGTTGGCCTTAGCAGCCACCTGTGCGGCATACTCGCTCTTTCTCTCCTGATTCACCTTCATGCATTCGAGCAACAACTCCTCCTTGTCGGCAAACATTTCGTAGAGTGTGCGCTTGCTCATACCAAGGGCTGAGGCCACATCATCCATACGCACCTTGCGGATACCCTGCTCGGCAAACATCTTGCCAACCATGGCTATCACGCGCTTGCGCTGCTCTGAATTTGAATGTCTATCGATTGCCTCCATAGAAATACTACCGAATGAATCCTTATACCTTAAATAAATCCTTTATGAATACGGCTGCAAAGTTACGGAGAAAACCGCAAACAGGCAAAGAGTTTTCAGCTCAAACAACAACGTTTAAGCATTGTTCACATATCATGCCCAAACTTTTCGTATATTGGACAAAATAGAAGAAAAAACAGCGATGCGAAACACTTGACAACAAGCTATCCAAAGGAGTGTGTCAAAAATACGTTCAGGCACGGATTGCACGAATTAACGCGGATTTATATTTCATTTCTATACCCGACCATACATTGATGAGAAAATCAAAAAGTGGTTCTCGATGAGCCGAAAGGTGAATAACGGTTATAATTTTTCCATGTAATCCGCGGAGTTCCCTTGAGCAAAGTGAAAAATCCGTGCATAAAGAACAAAAGGCATCATTATGACACACCTTCAACAATGTGAAATAAAGAAATGAACGGCTCATTATCCTTTTCTGTACTTGTATCTGCATTTTTTATTACTTATCATGACCATTATTAACAGAGAATGTGTACCTTTGCATATTATTAACTAGAACTTTTTACTCTCATGAACAAACTGAATCAAAAGTTTATCTATTTCATCTGCCTTGTGTCAGCTATGGGTGGCTTGCTCTTTGGCTACGACTGGGTAGTAATTGGCGGTGCCAAACCGTTTTACGAGTTATTCTTCGGCATTGCCGACTCACCAGTAATGCAAGGTATTGCCATGTCAACCGCTTTGGTGGGTTGCCTCATCGGAGCCATGGTAGCAGGTGCAATGGCCGACAAGTACGGTCGCAAGCCATTGCTCATCGGAGCAGCAGTCCTTTTCACGGTGTCGGCCGTAGCCACTGGAGCTTTCGACGACTTTACGTTATTTAATATAGCACGTTTCATTGGTGGTGTGGGTATTGGTATTGCTTCGGCCTTATCACCAATGTACATTGCAGAGGTAGCTCCCACGGCAGTGCGTGGACGATTGGTATCACTCAACCAAATGACCATCGTACTAGGTATCTTGGGAGCCCAGATTGCCAACTGGCAGATAGCCGAGCCTCTTCCCGAAGCCATCTCTGCCATGCAAGTATCAGGCATGGCAGTGCAAGAGACTATGGCCGATGCCTTTATCCTTGATTCTTGGAATGGCCAGATGGGTTGGCGCTGGATGTTTTGGGCCGAAGCCTTGCCTGCCGCACTTTTCCTCGTGCTTGCCTTCTTCATCCCCGAAAGCCCACGCTACATGGCCATGAAGGGAGAGGACAAGAAAGCATTGGCAACCCTGTCTATGATAGGTGGAGAAGAGTATGCCCAAGGGGAATTGGCCGTTATCAATGCTTCATGCGCGGCTGAAGCAGAACAAGCTGGTCTGAAGACTCTTTTCACCCGCAAGTATGCCGCCGTATTAACATTGGGTATTGTAGTTGCCGTCTTCCAACAATGGTGCGGCACAAACGTCATTTTCAACTATGCGCAAGAGATTTTCTCAGCCGCAGGATACAGTGTGGGCGATGTATTGTTCAACATTGTCATTACTGGCGTGGCCAACGTCATCTTCACCATCGTTGCTCTGTTTACCATCGATCGTTGGGGGCGTCGTTCACTCATGCTTTTCGGAGCATCATCTTTGGCCATCATCTACCTCATCCTTGGCACATGCTACTATCTGCAAATCACCGGTTTCTTCATGGTCATCCTCGTGGTAGCCGCCATTTCGGCATACGCCATGACTCTTGGCCCTGTCACTTGGGTTTTGTTGGCCGAGATATTCCCCAACAAAGTGCGTGGTGTGGCCATGGCCACCTGTACCTTTGCCCTTTGGACAGGATGTACCACCCTTACCTACTCCTTCCCATCGATGAATGCAGCCCTTGGCAGTAGTGGAACCTTCTGGATTTATGCAGCCATTTGTGCCGCAGGCTTCATTTACCTGATGCGCAGCTGCCCCGAAACAAAGGGTATTTCATTGGAGGAACTGGAAAAGAAACTAGTCAAGTAAATTCAAGCTAGAAGTTCTAGAAAATCTAGAATATCTAGAAATCTAGAAATTCTAGAGAATCTAGATATTCTAGAAAATCTAGAAAAAACAAAAAAAAACATCAAACAATGGTAAAAGCATGGAAAGAGCAGGTGACCATCCCCACTTACGAAGTAGGAGCACCAGAAAAGAATCCTATATTTTTGGAAAATCGTGTCTATCAAGGTTCAAGCGGTGTGGTATATCCCTATCCGGTAATAGAATCCATCAGTGATGAACGGGTAGATAAGGAATACAATGCCATCTATCTAGAGAATGAATACATCAAAGTGATGATTCTTCCCGAATTGGGTGGACGTGTACAGATGGCTTACGACAAAATCAAGCAACGCCACTTTGTCTATTACAACCACGTGGTGAAACCTGCTCTCGTAGGTTTGGCGGGTCCTTGGATAAGTGGTGGCATTGAGTTCAACTGGCCTCAGCATCATCGCCCTTCAACCTATATGCCTGTGGATGCTACGATTGAGGAAAATGCCGATGGTTCAGTCACTGTATGGGTGAACGAGATGGAGCGCATGTTTCATCAGAAAGGTTTGGCGGGCTTTACCTTGCGCCCCGGATGTGCTTATCTGGAAATTCAAGGACGCTTGAGCAACCGTACTCCCCTACCACAAACATTCCTTTGGTGGGCCAATCCTGCCGTGGAAGTGAACGACCATTATCAGAGCGTCTTCCCACCCGATGTAAATGCGGTGTTCGACCATGGTAAACGGGCCGTAAGCTCTTTCCCTATCGCCACAGGTACTTATTACAAGATGGATTATTCGGCAGGTGTGGATATCTCCAATTACAAGAACATCAAGGTGCCTACCTCGTACATGGCCGTAAACTCGAAGTACGACTTCGAAGGAGGTTATGAAAACGACACTAAGGGAGGTATGCTACACGTGGCCAGCCATCACTTCAGCCCTGGCAAGAAGCAATGGACATGGGGTAATGGAGACTTCGGACGTGCTTAGGATCGTTGTCTGACCGATGATGATTACGAGGGTGCACCCGGCATTTTCCGCCCCTATATCGAGCTGATGGCAGGTGTCTATACCGAAAACCAACCCGACTTCACTTGGCTCATGCCTTATGAAGAGAAGCAATTCGTGCAATACTTCATGCCCTATCGCGAATTGGGCATTGTGAAGCAAGCGACAAAGGATTTGATGATGAACATTGAGCACGAAAAGGATGGCAAGATGAGAGTAAAAATAGCCGCTACCTCGCCACAAAAGGTACGCATCACATTGTCTCTTCCACCCGTTGAAATATATTATGATGAAAAACTCTCCCTTAATCCTGAAACCATATTCGACGAACTCATAGACGTAGATGATTGCGACATGAGCGCCATCCATTTGGTTATCAGAGATGCAGAAACGAGCAAAATAAAACTTATCTGGCAAGCCGAATCCGATGACATCCGTCCCATCCCTGATGCGGCAGAAGCAGCTTTGCGGCCCGAAGAGATAAAGACCATAGACCAACTCTATCTTACCGGGCTTCATCTTGAACAATACCGCCATGCTACCTGGTCGGCACTCGATTATTACGAAGAGGCACTCCGGCGCGACCCGATGGATTACCGTTGCAACAATCAGATAGGTTTGTGGTATCTGCGCCGTGGACGTTTTGAGAAAGCCGAACCATATTTGCGCACCGCCGTCAAGGTATTACAGAAGCGTAATCCCAACCCTTATGATGGCGAACCAATCTATAATCTGGCCCTTTGTCTGAAATATCAAGGCCGTCTCCACGAAGCCTACGAACTCTTTTGGAAAGCCACATGGAATAAAGGATGGGCAGATGCCGCTTATTTCGAAGCCGCATGCCTCAGTACAGGTTTTGGCGATTACGAAAGCGCACTCGATGAGGTAAACCGTTGCCTTATCAACAATAGCCACAACCACAAGGCACGCGCATTGAAGGCTACCATCTTACGTAAATCTGACAAGCAGGAGGAAGCCCTTGCATGGATAAAGGAATCTTATGAGATAGATCCCTTCAACTACGGTTGCATGTTTGAAGAGCATCTCATTACAGGTAAGGACGAACCTCTGCAACACCTCATCGCGTTGATGCACGGCAATGTCCATAACTACCACGAATTGGCTCTCGACTATGCACAAGCCAATTTATACGAAGAGGCCGAGCGAGTGCTCACCATCCCTGCCGTAGCGGAAGAATTGGCCCAAACCTCTCCCCTTACCTATTATTATATAGGTCATTTCCAAATGGGACAAGGCAAAGATGGGAAATCCTGCTTTGAGAAAGCCGAGCAGGTTGATTCACGCTATTGCTTCCCCAACCGGTTGGAAGATGTGGTGGTATTGACCAATGCCAGCAACACGTTGGAAAAGTCGGCCCGTGCCCCTTACTACCTCGGGTGTCTCTATTACGACAAACGACAATATGAATTGGCCAAAAGGAATTGGGAGCTTTCTGCCGAACGCGACCCAAGTTTCCCCACCGTATGGCGCAATTTGGCTCTGTATTATTATAATAAGGAAAAGAATCGCGACAAGGCACTTGAATATATGGAGCGGGCTTTCCGGCTCGACACGGCGGATAGCCGCATCTTGATGGAGCTTGACCAGCTTTATAAGGTGACGGGCAAACCTCATGCCGAGCGTTTGGCCTTCCTCGAGCAATACCCCACCCTCATTGCCGAACGCGATGACCTGTTGCTCGAACAGATAACCTTGCTCAACCAACTCGGACGTTACGATGAAGCCATCCCCTTGCTCGACGGACACATCTTCCACCCGTGGGAAGGAGGCGAAGGTAAAGTGCCCGCCCAATACCAATATGCCCGAGTGGAGAAGGCGAAAAAGTTACTGAAAGACTCACATTCAGAACTCAGAATCCAAAACTCAGCATTGGAAAAGGCCATCGCTCTCCTTGAAGAATGCCTCACCTATCCCCATCATCTGGGCGAAGGCAAATTGCACGGGGCACAGGAGAACGATTTCTACTATTTCCTCGGATGTGCTTACGAAAAGTTGGGAGATACGGAGCGTGCACATGAATGTTGGAAGCAGGCCACCTATGGGCCTACCGAACCTGCCGCTGCCATGTATTACAACGATGCCAAACCCGAGAAGATTTTCTATCAGGGATTGGCCTTGCAAAAACTTGGTCGCACCGATGAGGCCAACGGACGCTTCTACAAGTTGGTGAACTATGGCAAGCAACATATCTTTGAGCCACAAGTGATGGATTACTTTGCCGTGTCCCTCCCCGACCTTCAGATATGGGATGGTGACCTCAACGAGAAGAACCGCATCCACTGCCTCTTCATGCTCGCTCTTGGCTACATAGGTTTGGGAGAAACTGAAAAGGGCAAGCGCTATCTTCATGAAGTTGAGCAACTGGACATCAACCACCAAGGTATCATGACATTGAAAACTTTGCTTCATTAATCCTATATAGGAACTATCAAAAAAACAGTAACCATGACATACCGGATATCTACCCTCATTTGTCTGTTTTGCTTCTTTTTGAGCGGACAAGCCCAACAAAGCATCGACCTCTCCGGCTTGTGGAATTTCCAAATTGACCGTGAAGGTGTGGGCAAAGAAGAACAATGGTTCAATGGGAAAAAGAGTTTCGATGACACCATTTTGTTACCCGGCTCTATGCCTGAGCGATTGAAAGGTGACGACCCCACCTTGAAGACACAATGGACAGGGACACTCTATGACAGTTCTTTCTATTTCAATCCTACGATGGAGGTATATAGAAGGACAGGCAACATCAAGTTTCCCTTCTTCCTCACGCCTGACAAACACTATGTAGGACTTGCTTGGTATCAACGCACCGTCAATTTGCCACGCAATTGGAAGGGACAACGCATTGTTCTGTCCCTTGAAAGGCCTCACATTCAGACGACCCTGTGGGTAAACGGCAAACAGGTGGGTAGTCAAAACTCACTCTCCGTACCCCATGTTTATGATGTGACAGAGTTTGTAAAACGCGGAGAAAACACGTTGATTATCTGCGTAGATAACCGTCCCGAAACGGTAAAGGTGGGTGACGATTCGCATAGTTTGAGCGATCAGACACAAGGCAATTGGAATGGTATTGTGGGCAAGATGGCTCTCATCGCCATGCCCAAGACATACATTGACGACCTGCAAGTATATCCCAATGTGTCGGAGAAGAATGCACTTGTAAAAATGAAGATACAAGCCGACAAGAAGGGCACAGTAAACATAGCATTAAACGCTACCAGTTTCAATACCCTACAGGCCGAACATTTTTTCCCTACCTCAAAAAAAGTTTTTCTCAACGAGGGAGAAAATCAGGTGGAAATTCTTCTTCCTATGGGCGACAATCCTTACCTGTGGGACGAGTTCTCTCCCACCCTCTATCGCCTGAATGCCGAACTGGCAACTCAGAATTCAAAATCCATCATTCACAATTGTAGTACCACTTTCGGTATGCGCGACTTCCGCATCGAAGGCAAATGGTTTTACGTCAACGGGCGTCAGACAATGTTGCGTGGTACGGTAGAGTGTTGTGTCTTCCCCCTGACCGGTTATGCCCCCATGGAGGTGGAGGAATGGGTGCGTGTTTTCCGCATCTGTCGCCAATACGGCTTGAACCACATGCGTTTCCACTCCTACTGTCCACCTCGTGCCGCATTCGAAGCTGCAGACCTTGTTGGTTTCTACCTACAACCCGAAGGACCCAGTTGGCCAAACCATGGAGTAAAACTCGGTGTGGGACAACCCATTGACCAGTATCTGATGGACGAAACCATAGCCCTTAATCGCGAGTATGGAAACCATGCCTCATTCTGTATGTTGGCTTGTGGCAATGAGCCGGCCGGGCGTTGGGTAGAATGGGTTACCGACTTCGTACACTATTGGCAAAAAGCCGACCCACGCCATGTCTATACCGGTGCATCAGTAGGTGGCGGATGGGCATGGCAACCGGCTAATGAGTTTCACGTAAAAGCCGGTGCACGCGGATTGGAATGGAGCAAAAGCCGTCCCGAGTCGTGGAGCACATTCAGCCACAAGATTGACACGGTGCGCCAACCTTTTGTCTCACACGAAACCGGTCAATGGAATTGCTATCCCAACTTCAATGAGATTGGCAAATACAAGGGGGTGAATAAGGCTAAGAACTTCGAGATTTTCCGCGATTTGTTGGATGCAAATGACATGGGACACCAAGGACAAGAGTTTCTGATGGCCAGTGGCAAGTTACAAGCCCTTTGCTACAAGCACGAGTTGGAGCGCACTCTGCGCACACCCAACTACGCCGGCTATCAGTTGCTTGCACTCAACGACTATAGCGGACAAGGTAGTGCTGTAGTGGGCATTCTTGATGCTCTTTGGGGAGAAAAGGGATACATCACCGCCCCCGAGTGGCGACAATTTTGTGCACCCACCACTCCTTTGGCAAAAATGGATCGTTTTGTCTATACCGATTGGGACACCTTGCAAGCCACCATTGAATTGAGCCACTTTGGTGAAACACCGCTCACCAATGCCACCTTTATATATAATATAAGGAATAAGGATGGACAAGTGCTCCACACCCAGCGACAAACAATGAAAGAGATTCCCATTGGCGGACAGATTCCATTGGGAGTCATCAGTTACAAGCTACCGGGCACAAGCAATGCTGCGCAACAACTCACCCTGGAAGTCCGACTCACAGATTGCGACCAATATCGCTTGCGTCGCACCCAAGGTGAAGGCACTTTGGAGCGTAATTACCCCATCCACGAAGTCGTGAACAGTTGGAACCTTTGGGTATATCCCCAACGTGAACTGACTGGTTATGAAGACGCAGACTTGATGGTAACCGACACACTCAACCAAGCTGCTATCGACCTTCTCAATCGTGGAGGAAAGGTGCTCCTCACCGCGGCAGGTCGGGTAAAATATGGTGCAGGCATCGTGCAACACTTTGTCCCCACTTTCTGGAATACATCATGGTTCAAGATGCGCCCGCCACACACCGTCGGTTCGTGGATTGATAGTGCTCACCCACTCTTCCGCCATTTCCCGACGGACAATTACACCAATTTGCAATGGTGGGAGTTGGCCAATCGGGCACAGTGCATGATGACCAGCCACATATCCGGCCAATTCAATAGCATCGTGCAACCCATCGACACATGGTTCCTCAGTCGTCGTCTCAGCACTCTGTTCGAGGCTCGCGTAAGCAAAGGTCGCCTCATCATGACCAGCCTTGATGTGCGCAACCGTCTGAACAATCGCCCTGTGGCCCGCGAACTGATGCACGCCTTGCTCGCTTACATGCAATCAGACGATTTCCGCCCCACACAGACGGTAACGATAGAGCAGATTGAGACCATCTACAACCGTCCCACGCCAACGGTAGATAGTTTCACTAAAGATTCACCCGATGAGCTAAAACCGAAGATTAAATAAAAACTCAGATATTTACTATATCTTTGCAACAACTATCAAACATTGATTATAAACATGAAAAAACTATCATCAATTCTGACATTAACAATTGCCATTTGCCTTACCTCATGCGTAGGAAATGCAAAAGGCGAATATTTGCCCATCAAGAACAATCAGTTTTGGGATACCCAAGACGGACAACCCATCTATAGTCAAGGTGGCGGTATCTTCAAGTTTCCCGACCCACAAACGGGCGAAGAGAAGTACTATTGGTACGGTGTACATTACCACGAAGCTGAATTGTATCGCGAGGATCCGAGTGTGACCCACCAACGCAACCACTTCATGGGTGTGACGTGCTATAGCAGTACCGACTTTGTGAACTGGACTTCAGAAGGACACGTGCTCACGCCCGAAGAAGTGAACAAGAACGGATGGCCCACTTGGGTAGGACGCATGGGTGTGGCTTACTTGCCGGAGATAAAGAAGTATGCCCTGTTGGTGCAACACGGACAGAATGTGCTCATCTGCTTGGGCGATTCGCCTACGGGACAATTCACCCAACACCGCCACATCGACATGACCGACCGCATCGGCACCCCCAATACGGGTGACCAGACGGTATTCACCGACGAGGATACAGGCAAGTCATACCTCATTTATTCTTACGGACGTGGACGCAACAAGATATACGTCTCCGAAATCGGTGTGAAGGACGGCATGGTGGATTTGCTCGATTGCGTACAGATATTCAAGGGCGAAAGCCGCGAAGGCAATTGCCTCTTCAAATACAAAGGACGCTACTACATGTGTGCCAGCAACATCTACGGATGGGATTGCTCGTTTGCCTACTATCTGGTGGCCGACAACATCTATGGCCCTTACACTCCGACGAACGACATGCAGGTGATGCCCGGTTGCGAAATGGATTTTGCCCACGTCACTCAGACGGGATTCTTCTACACCATCAAGGGAACCAAGCAAGACCTCGTGCTCTATTGTGGCGACCGATGGGCAGAGTTTGCCGGCAACGGCCTCGGCTATAACCAATGGTTGCCCCTCACCTTTGAAGGCGAAGAGAACACCCCACGCTTCAACTCTGTAAGCCATTGGGAGCTGAATGCCACTACGGGCGAATGGCGCGTAGGAACAGACAACAACTACATCCTCAATCCCTCGTTCGAGGCCGACCGAAATGCCATCCCCAGCAACCGCAAGCCGGTGCAATTGCAACTGATGGCATGGACAAGCGAAGTCATCACAGGTAACAAGATTGCCAACTTCGACCCCCATTCTCCCCAACTGAACTACTTCAATACCCAGGAAGACCGCAAGGTGGTGACGGGCGAAAAGGCTCTCTGCATCACGGACACCATACCCTTTATAAGACATGTCCGTCAGATGGTGAAGTCGCGCCCGAACATCCCATTGGAGAAAGGCACTTATACCCTTTCGGCCATGGTGCGCACTGTCGGTTCCACCATATCGGCAAATGTATATGTCGGTGACGCATCCTATGGCATCAATCCAACCAATGACAAGTGGGTACGCTTCGAAATTCCCTCATTCACAGTCCAGAGTGATAGCATCGAAGTTGGTTTCATTGTCAAAGGCGAAGCTGGTGACCGCCTGTTGGTAGATGATGTGGAGATGAAGATAAAGTAATTTTTTTGGCACGGATTACGCGGATTACACGGATTATAATTTAACTCCTCTGTGTCTCCGCTTCTCTGTGTTCTAAATAAAGTAGGAATTATACAAATCCGCGCAATCCGCGCCTAAAAAAACAATATGAAAAAGAGTCTTACCCTCCTGCTGGCTTTGGCAGGTACATTGGGCTTGAGTGCCCAACATACATACGAGTTGACCGAACCGGCCACTCCGAAGCAGATACATACCGGCCACCTGAAATTGGGTGGCACAGCCCCCGACGGGCGACGTATGGAAGTGAACAGTTACTATGTAACCGAAAACGGACGCCCCATGATACCCGTCACCGGTGAGTTCCATTATAGCCGCTTTCCTCGCGCACAATGGGAAGAGTCGGTGTTGAAGATGAAAGCCGGTGGATTGACGGTTATCCCCGTCTATGTATTTTGGAATATGCACGAAGAGGAGGAGGGACGCTTCCGTTGGAATGGCAACCTCGACCTGCGCCATTTTGTAGAACTGTGCAAGAAGCACGGGATGAACGTCATTGTACGCGTAGGCCCCTTCTGTCACGGTGAGATACGCAATGGAGGATTGCCCGACTGGCTCTTTGCCAAACCTCTTGATGTGCGCTCCAACGATGCCGACTATCTGAAGTATGTCGAGCGCCTATATGGTGAAATAGGTCGCCAACTGAACGGATTGTATTATAAGGACGGAGGCCCTATCATTGGTATTCAGATTGAGAACGAACATCAACACAGTGCCGCTCCTTGGGCCATCAACTATCCGGGCGAGACTCCCGACCACACCAGTGCCACCTATGACAAGGAAATCACAATGGTGGGTGTGAGTGAGCAGAATCAGGAAATCAAGACATCGGAATTGGGCGAGCAACACATGCTCACCTTGAAGCGTATGGCCGAAAAGGCAGGCATGATAACTCCGCTCTACACCGCCACCGGATGGGGAAATGCGGCCATCATTGGCAACGAAGCCATCCCCGTCACAGCAGCTTACACCTACCCCTTCTGGGCAAAGCCTTCGATGTCTCCCTTCTGTCTGTTCAAGGACATCCAGCACGAGCCTGACTATTCGCCCGTGCGATACAACACCGACCTCTATCCTTCGTTTTGTGCCGAGATGGGTGTGGGCATACAGATGATATACGAAAGCCGACCCGTGATTGATGCCCGTGCGGCCGAAGCACTGATGGTGCGCACCCTTGGCTCGGGAGCCAATTGCATCGGTTACTACATGTATCACGGTGGCTCCAATCCCCGACGCATCGGTGGTGGCTTCTTTGCCGACGAGCCGATGGGTATCCCCAAGATTAACTACGACTATCAAGCTCCTATTGGAGAGTTCGGACGCGTGCGCGATTCCTATAACTACCTGCGCATCCTGCACACCTTCATCCACAACTTCGGACACCAGCTGGCTCCGATGGAAACCGTGCTTCCCGAAGGCTACCGGGCAATCAAGCCTAATAACCGCGAGACCCTGCGCTTCTCTGCCCGCATGAAAGGTGGAAGCGGATTCCTCTTTATGACAAACTTCCAAGACCACGACACGGCACGCATTGACCAAAAGGATTTGCAAATCAAACTGAACCTGAAAGGTGAGACATTGACAATCCCTGCCAACGGCACCTTCACACTGAAGAAAGATGCCAGCGCCATCCTGCCCTTCAACTTCGATATGGAGGGAGCACGGTTGAAGTATGCCACGGCTCAGCTCCTGGCCAAACTGGACGATGGTGGACGCACGCACTACATCTTCTTTGCCCCTGACGGATTCACACCTGAGTATATCTTTGAGAAAGGCTCTGTCAAGGGTGGCAAAGTACGCTTCACCCCCACTCCTGGTACCAAGAGTACCTTCCGCCTGACCACGGCTACGGGCGAGAAACTGATGGTCACTACCCTCACCCGCCAACAGGCACTGAATACCCTCCAATTGGAGGACGGACGCCTGCTCATCACCGATGCTACGGTATTGCCCGAAAAGGAGAAAGTGACCTTCCTCAGCGTGAACAATCCCTCAGTGGATTACATTCTCTATCCCTCGAAGCAAGGATGGAAACCACAGACGATAAGTGTAGAGCCAGTCACTCCGAAAGTTGAGTGGGAAAAGGTGAACGGACAGCGCATCACCGTGCGTCCCGAACAACCTGCTTTGCCACAAGTGAACGACTATTTCCTCAACATCGACTACACGGGCGATGTGGCTATGGCCTTCATGGGAGGCGACATTGTACTCGACCACTTCTGGTATGGTGCCCCGTGGAGCATCGGCCTCAAGCGTTTTAAAGACGATTTGAAGAAGCACGGAGAGATGACCTTCTACTTCCGTCCGCTCAAGAAGAACGCGCCTTTCATCAAGATGGGGGGCGTACCCGAATCGGCTTTCCCCGACTTCACCCGTCAGTCCAGTGTGCTCAGCATCAACAAAGTTGAACTATTGCCCGAGTATCGGATGAGTGTGGAGTTGTAGAGACACCATTTGTTTTTTTAGGCGCGGATTTCACGGATTACACGGATTTATATTCCCGTTTTATACCCAAAGGGTGTAATTTATCCGCGTAATCCGTGCCTAAATCTATTTCACCTCTCCACTTCGTTTATCACTTCTGCTATTGATTTTCTTATATCGACTCACATTATTTCCCTTGACATATATCAAGAAATATGTTATATAACATAAAAAAGCGGAGTGAATGCTTGCAGATTCAGAAAAAGGCCGTACCTTTGCATCAAGTTTTTCATGGTATTAGATTTAAGGTTAATAAAGGTTGGGTCAAGGCGTTGACCCTTTTTTTATGTCCATAGAGGAACTGAACCACCATTTTTCCCAATCGAATCATAGCCCGCTTTCCCTTGATTTCAGAGGATACAGACATATTTCATGGTCTATAATCAGCAAAAATGAAAGAATTTCATAAAATCTTTTGCTAAAGATATCCAAGAACAATTAAAATGTCGTACTTTTGTCTCTCCATTACGAATATTAGATGCTAAGAATAATAACAATGAAAGCATTAAAAGAAAGAATTTTGAAAGACGGGCGCTGTTTTCCCGGAGGAATATTGAAAGTAGATAATTTCATAAACCATCAGATGGACCCCATCCTGATGAAGTCAATGGCTGTAGAATTTGTCCGCCGTTTTGCCAGTACAAAAATAAATAAGGTATTGACCGTAGAGGCCAGCGGCATTGCCCCTGCCATCATGGTTGGCTACCTGCTGGAGCTTCCTGTGGTGTTTGCCAAGAAACGCAAGCCCAACACAATGGAAAACATGCTGGTGACAGAGGTATTCTCGTTCACCAAAAACCAAAGCTATACGGTGTGTGTCAGCAAGGACTATCTGCAACCTGGCGACAAGGTACTCTTCATCGATGACTTTCTTGCCAATGGCAATGCAGGAAAGGGCATGATTGACCTGGTAAACCAGGCAGGTGCCGAGATGGTAGGCATGGGATTTCTGATAGAGAAAGCTTTCCAAAAAGGTGGAGAGCTGCTTCGTCAGACAGGCATCCACGTGGAGTCATTGGCCATCATTGAGAGTCTGGACAACTGTACCATTAAGCTAAAGGAGGATTGATTGCTATGGAAAACATCCAGACAGAAGAACAGGTGAACGATACACCACAAGGGTTGATTTACGGACTTGAGGCACGTCCTCCCCTTCGCGACACATTGTTTGCAGCTTTGCAACATCTGTTAGCCATCTTTGTAGCCATCATCACACCCCCGCTCATCATTGCAGGAGCTTTGAATCTGGATTTGGAGACTACAGGCTTCTTGGTTTCTATGTCCCTGTTCGTTTCAGGATTGGCCACCTTTGTCCAATGCCGCAAGATAGGCCCGGTAGGCTGCGGCCTGCTCTGCGTACAGGGCACCAGTTTCTCATTCATCGGCCCCATCATTTCTGCAGGATTAGCAGGTGAACTTCCTGCCATATTCGGTGCAACCATCATCGGCTCGGTGGTGGAAATGCTTGTCAGCCGCGTGCTGAAATATATGCGCCGTATCATAACCCCCTTGGTATCAGGTATTGTTGTGACCTTAATCGGCTTGAGTCTGATAAGGGTCGGCATCACGGCTTGTGGAGGCGGTGAAACGGCCAAAGCTGCCGGCACTTTCGGTTCGTTGGAATACGTAGGATTGTCGGCACTCGTGCTTACACTGATTATCTTCTTCAACCGCAGCAACAATCAATATCTGCGTATGAGTTCCATCGTCATCGGCCTGTTAGTGGGCTATGCTGTATCGTGGGCTATGGGCATGGTGAACTTCTCCGACATCCAGAACTACGGCAATCTGAACATTCCTGTCCCCTTCCGCTACGGAATTTCTTTTGACCTTTCGGCCATCATTTCCTTGGGACTGGTCTATCTGATTACAGCCATTGAGGCATACGGCGACATTACCGCCAATTCGCTCATTTCCGGCCAACCGGTAGAAGGAGAAAAGTTCATGAGACGTGCATCAGGCGGAATCCTGGCAGATGGTTTCAACTCCATGGTTGCCGGTATTTTCAACTCTTTCCCCAACTCTATTTTTGCCCAAAACAATGGCATGATTCAGCTAACGGGCGTAGCTAGCCGTTATGTGGGCTACTTCATTGCGGGCATGTTGGTATTGTTGGGGTTATTCCCTGCTGTAGGTCTCATTTTCTCGCTGATGCCCGAGCCTGTACTGGGTGGAGCCACCCTGCTGATGTTCGGTACGGTAGCAGCGGCAGGTATCCGCATCATTGCTTCTCAAGACATCAACCGCAAGGCCACATTGGTAATAGCCATCAGCTTCAGTTTCGGTTTGAGTGTAGAACTTGTACCTGAAATCCTTTCGCAATTACCCGAAACGCTCCGTAACATATTCTCATCGGGTATCACGACAGGAGGGGTAACGGCCATCTTGACCAACGCTCTGATTCGGATAAAGGAGGATTAATCACTTAATCCTCCAAGTAATAATCAATGGTGGTCACTACGCGCACCTTTTTTATATAGGGAGTGTTACTGTCTCGGTCGGTGATGGAGAACTGACCTTGATAGGCATGCTTGATTTTGCCCAGTTCGCTATCCGAATCGGAGGCGAATTTCTCGGCAGCAGCGCGTGCATTCTTGGTAGCCTCCTCTATCATCTGCGGTTTGATGCGGTTCAGGTCGGTGTAGTCGTATTGCACACTGTAGCGATAGTCGCCACCAGTGATGGCAATGCCCTGCTTCAACAGTTCGCCCTGCTCGCTGATGAGACGGCGCACGAGGTCAACCTGTGTGGAAGTGACGGTAATGACAGCCGTCACATTGTAGCGGTACCCCGTCTGATTGTTGCTATACCGCTCAGCATCCAAGTCAATGATATCGGGCGCATTCACCGTAATCTCCTCTGCGGTAATCCCCTTTTGCTTGAGGAAATTGACGATAGCCGTATTCGTACTGTTTATCTGGTTGTACAGTGCCGGCAGGTCATTTCCCAAAGCCTTGTACATCAAGGGCCATGTCACCTTGTTGGCCGACACTTCCATTTCGGCCAATCCCTTTACGTTCACCACCCGGTCACGGTTGGCAAAGCCATCCAATCCATTTTCTACAAACTTGCCCATCAGCAGCAATCCGCCTGCTATGATAAGGGCCTCCCATTTCCAACTTTTCATATGAGTAAGTTTTTTGGTTTATTTCGTTGCGAAGATACAATTTTATACTGAACAAACGAAAATAATCAGTACTTTTGCACTCGAAAAAGAGCAATCATCATGTGGACAACCGTTTTTCTCGTCTTTCTCCTCACCATTGTGGCCAGTTTCATCCAGCGGGTCACTGGTTTTGGTTTCGGCATCTTTGTCATGATGTTCTTCCCTTACATTCTCCCCACGTTTGGCGAGTGCATCACCCTCTCGGGCCTGTTGGCCGGCACCACCTCCCTGCTGATAGCCTTGCGCAATTGGCGCTACATCCGTTGGAGACTGATAGGCATTGTACTGATGTTCAACGTCATTGCCTCATACATAGCCATTGAATACATGGCCGGCCTCAGCAATGCAGGCATGAAGCGCACGTTCGGTGTGGCACTCATCCTCATAGCACTCTACTTCCTCTTCTTCGACGGACGGTTGAAGTTGTTCCTCCACTCGCGCCCTGCCCAAGCCGGTGTAGGCATCGTCAGTGGCATCATGGGTGGCATGTTTGCCATGCCCGGCCCTCCCGTAGTGCTCTACTCCATTGGAGTCATTGGTGACAAGCGCGAGTATGTGGCCACCCTGCAAGCCCTCTTCTTCACCCTCAACGTCTTCTACACCCTTTTCCGCTTGAAGGTAGGGTTCTTTGCCGACTCCACCCTCACCCTTTGGGCTTTCGGTCTCCTCGGATGCTTCATCGGAGCATGGGTGGGTGCCCGCCTCTTCCGCCTCATCAGCCTTCCACTCTTGAAGAAACTCGTCTATCTCCTCATGATTGTCAGTGGCCTTGTGGCGGTAGTATCTCCCTAAAAAATCCCCCAATAGTAAATAAATAGTAAATAGTAAATCCCTAAATTGTAAATCGCAAATACCTAAACAGTAAATCCCCCATACCTCTCCAAGGCATCCAGCAACATCTCTTTAATCTTCTTCACCAGCCAAGCGGGTTCGAGCACCTGTAGTTGGTTACTACGGCTCAACACATGGCTACAGAAGTCCGATGTGGCGTGCATCCACAATTCAAAGTCGGCATACCCCTCTCCTTCCCCAATCTCCCGTTGGCTATGGTGCATGGGCAGGTCGCGCACATAGAAGCGCTCGTTGTCATACGCCCTCACCACAATGCGCTCCGCCTCCGTGTCGTGGCTCAGCAATATGCCGTAGTAATCCCTGAACAGTTCTTTGGCACTGAAATCAGTCGGCAAGTCATAACGCAAGTCGGTCAGCTCTATCTCCTTGATACGGTCAAAGGAGTAGATGCGATAGCTCTCCCCCTCCTCTTCGTGCAACCGGCCGAAGACATACCACCTGCGCTTGAACAACTTGATACAATAAGGCTCCAGTGTCACCACCTTCGGCTCAGCATTACCATACTTCTTGTACGTCATCCGCAAGCACACGCGCTTCTTCATGGCCTCTGTCATCTCTCCCAGGCGTCCATACTCCGACGGGATAGACTCAAGCAAGATGCGGTCTTGGAGGGAAAGGCTCTCACCGACATCGTTGCTCACCGACAGGGTCGATAGCATCCAGTTCTGCACCGACTCTTCGGCCAGCACATCCTCGTTGCCGATGTAGTAGGTGTACCCGTTGCGGCGTTCACACTCGATGTAGATGCCGAAGATGTCCTCGATGGCATCCTTGTGACGGATGAAGGTGGCACGTGCCAGCTCTACCCCCTCACTCATTTCTGTTTCAAGCCACTTCTTTTGCAACTCTGCAAAGGAGATCTTCCCCGCCTTGCGTATGGTGTTCACCAGCCAGATGTATTCTTTGAATGTTGCCGATGCTTTCATAGATTCCTATACCTTATTATATATATGCGGACAAATATACGGATTTTGTCCGGTGAAAAACAATTTTTTTTCTCTTTTTCGCAAAAAAAGTTCAAACATGCCTCACGATTTGAGACATGTTGCGGATAATTTTGCACCCAGAAACAATAAAAACATTAACGATTAAATAATCATAGACATGAAAACGTACATCGAAATCAGCCGTCCGTCAACAAGCAAAATCATCACCAGTCACATGATGAACCTGCTTTCATCCGTTCAAGCATCAACAGACAAGAAGCGTGCCCTCACCAAGAAGAAGTCCATCGCCCTCCTCCTCCTTCTCCTCGTCTGCCTGGCCCTGCACCTGGGGTGCAACCTCTTTTCCATTATCATGGCAGCCCTCTTCTTCATCGCTTTGGGAGTGGTCATCAACGAGTTCATCCAATACATCCGCTTCATTCGGGATATGGAGTGATTGTCGTTTCCCTACTGAGGAAACGGCTTTTCCCCACCGTGGAAACGCGCGTTCCCTTTAAAAGGAGCCACAAAGAAACTGCAGCTTGTTGATATTCAAAATAATAGGCGCTAGATGGCGTATCAAAAATCCGTGCCTAAAAAAACAAAAGGCATCATTTTGACCCTCTCCCGTTTATAAGAATCCTTAATTCACGTTCGTATTGCCGGGCATCAGTGAACACAATGCCCTCCATGCCCACTCGCCTGCCTCCTTCGATGTTTTCGGCCCTATCGTCCGCAAAGATGCACTCCTCGGGCTTCAGGTTGAACCTGTTGAAGAGACGGTGATAGATTTCCGCTTCGGGCTTGATGACCTTCTCTTCAGAGGAGATGATGTACCCGTCGAGTAGGTTGAAGATTTCAAACTGAGCCATGGTGAGATAGACCTTACTGCACCAGTTGGTGAGGCCATAGAGCTTGTACCCCTCTGCCTTCAACCGGATGAGCAATTCGCGCATCCCCTCCACCTCGTTGGTCACAATCTCGGGATAATGCTCATCGAAGAAGCGGATTTCCGCCTCAAACTCCCTGTTTTGGCAGATAATCTCCTCGATGATTTCTTCCACCGGGCGCTCCTCACGGTCGAATATCCGTTGTACCTCCACATTATGAAGCACTGGTGTAAACGCCCGACACCTCTCTTCATCAGTAATATATCTGCGGAAGAAAGCCTCGAAATCGTAATCGACAAGCACCTTCCCGAAGTCAAATATCAGATTCTTTATCATGATTGGAAATATGTTTAATGTTGATGGGATGAGGGTGCAAAGATAAGGGATTTCTTCCAAATTCTTGCCGATAACGGCAAAAATCGCTATATTTGCACCCGAAAATGGAATGAAAACTTGCCGATAAAGGAATTGTATGGATTATATTTCAGTTGGAGAATTTGCCGCAAAGTACGGCATATCGGAGCGCACCGCACGCAACTATTGCGCTACGGGGAAGATTGCGGGTGCCTTCCTCATGGGGAAAACTTGGAATATCCCAGCCGGGGCTACTCTGCCCTCACGGAAGAGCCATAAAACACCTCCTTTGCTGACCCTCCTTCGCCAACAGAAGGAAAGCAGAATCAAAGGGAGCATCTACCACCGTACACAGATAGACCTTACCTACAATTCCAACCACATGGAGGGAAGCCGCCTTACGCATGAACAGACGCGCTACATCTTCGAGACAAACACCATCGGCATGAGCACGGGAGAGAGCATGAATGTGGACGACATCATCGAGACGACCAACCACTTCCGATGCATCGACCTTATCATTGACCATGCGACGGAGAAATTGACTGAAACTTTCATCAAGAACTTGCACTACACTCTAAAAAGCGGAACCTCAGATGCCCGTCGGGATTGGTTTGCCGTGGGCGACTACAAGCGCCTTCCCAACGAGGTTGGAGGGATGGAAACAACTCCTCCCGACCGTGTGCACGCAGAAATGAAAGCCCTGTTTACCGCATACAACGGAAAGAAGCAGAAAACACTGGAGGACATCATCGACCTGCACCAAAGCTTCGAGGCCATCCACCCCTTTCAAGATGGTAACGGACGTGTAGGACACCTGCTGATGTTCAAGGAGTGCCTGGCCACGGGAGAAATTCCTTTCATCATCACCGACGACCTGAAGATGTTCTATTACCGCGGCCTCCAGCAATGGCCCCACATCAAAGGCTATCTGATGGACACCTGCCTGACGGCCCAAGACCGCTACAAGGAGTTGCTGGACAGGATGGGGATAGCTTATTAGTTTCGGTGATAGGACGGTAAAGACTAATCCATGAGCATCTATCCAAGGTCAAATATTAGGTTTATTATTATGATTGGAAATTTGTTTAATGCAATAGTGAGTAATGCAAAGATAATTATTTTTGTATGCGAAAAAGCACTTTTTTCTTCGTCTTTTTGAAAAAAATTCAGCTTATCCCATAATTTGAGACAAACTTCAATCGAACTCAATATTTTTATAAGATTAGGACACAATCTTGCGTTTACTGATGAACTGAGAAATAAACTTTATGTGTAAGTTTCACAAAATCTAAGGCAAAAATGAAGAAAACAATGGATTTTAAGTGAAAAAATGTGTGAAGATTCCCTTTTATGCAAAATGGTTTGTATTTTTGCAGCTAAATCAAATACTTGTTTGGTATGGAATTAAAAATACAGAACGTAAATATAATAAAGTCTGCCGATATAAAATTAAATGGTTTGACCGTCATTGTTGGTGAAAATGATTCTGGTAAAAGTACGGTTGGCCGTGTTCTTTTTTCTGTCATAAAGTCTTTGGTAAATACAAAGGCCAGTAATGTTCGGAAGCAAGAAAAGCAGTTGGAAAAGCATGTACAATCATTATATCGTAGATTGGCGAGTGTTGGAATTGGCCAATATCCTATTGCAGGTAGTAATCGTAAAGTATCACCATTACCTAGAAATACTTATGAGTTTATAGGTGAGTTAAAAAAGGTTGAGTCTATTGATGAATTTCTTCAATATATAAATAAACTCATAGATGGGTTGGATACTGCAACTCCTCGGATGAAATCCCTAATGAAAAAGGATTTGAATCTTATAGGAATATGCATGACAGAAAAGGACAATAGGGCAGCTAGCTTATTTACAGAATTTAGTTATCTTGTGGAATCTGAATTCTTAAACCAATTTGGCAATGAAGATAGTAATAGTGTTTCTATAAACCTTTATTCGGATGATAGCTCAAAACCATATTTTAGTTATACAGCTGTTAAGGGTGCGGTTGAATCATCTTATAAAAATGAAGAAACATTAGAAGACGTTACTTATGTTGAAACTCCATTGTATCTTCATATATTGGATTCCTTGATGTATGCAGGTGCATACAGGGAAATAGACAAAAGTCATCGACCTTTAAGACCGATGATCCCTTATCATATAAAGGATTTTGTTGAAAAAATGAATGCCTCACGATCATTCTTGGGGTCGGATGGACAATTTAAATTGTTTTTTGACAATCCGATTGATACAGCAGATATTGTTGGAGGCAAATTTTCATACGATGATAATCGGAAATCGATTGTATTCGTAAAAGATGATATGTCTATTTTGCCACTCAATACAGCTTCGGGTATAAAAAGCTTTGGTGTACTTCAGATACTTTTAGAAGGTGGGTTTATTGATGCGAACAGACCACTTGTTTGGGATGAACCAGAAAATCATTTGCATCCGAAATGGCAAATTGAGTTTGCAAAAGTTATAGTACAAATCTATAAATCAGGAGTACCTGTTGTAATAACGACGCATAGTCCTTATTTCTTGCAGGCAATCCGATATTATTCAGCAAAAGAGAAAGTAGAAAATTTTGTTTCATATTATATGGCTCAGCCAACAGAAAATAATTTGGTAGAGATGGAAGAGGTTACTAAAGATTTGAATAGGGTTTTCAAGAAATTGGCAGCTCCTTTGACCGAAATAATGAATGTTGATGCAGCTCGCAAAGGATTAGAGTTATAAGTTATGATACAGACTCCAGCTGAATTGTATACAAAATTGATTTCTGACTTTAACTTGACAGAGCATATCCTTTGTGACTTACACAAGCCCTGCAATAAGTCTAATGGTCATCGTTGTAAGTATGTTATGGCGTATCCGATAATAGACTTTGATGAGGTAAAAACGGAATATCAAAGAGGAAAGAGTGGAAATCCTAAATCTTCAGTAGATGGCTTTACTTATAAGAACCAACTTTGCTGTTTTGTTGAATTGAAAGGTTGGACTGATTTCCTTGCTTTTCATACGAATCCTGATACGTTGCAGACGGAAATAAAAGAACAGGCAGACAAATATAACTTGAATAAAAAATTGATGGACAGTATGTCTATCTGTAGAGAAGTGTCCGAGAATGAGAATATATTCAAAGATACATCAATCGCTTTCATTCTTGTCACGGACATTGATGTTGATGAAGATGGAACAATGGAATTTTACTCAGATCTTATGGATTTGGCAGAAACCTCTTCTGATTGGGACGTTATTTGCAATCGAGAACTAAAGGACAAATTATTGTCACTTCCACCTAATATTAGTACATATTATATAAAGTGTCAGAAATTTGATGAAACTATATCAAAACTATAATTGATAAAACATTCAAAAAATCAATCTTCAACAACTTTATCGCTACCGTTTAAGGAGCTATCACGGTAAACTTAATTTAATGATGTGAGGGGGCAGAGATAAACCTTTTCCTTTTATTTGATGAGTTTTTGTAAGGAAAAGGTACATCATTCTCGCACTGATAATGATTTATTTTTACTGATTTAAACAATGTCTATTCTGTGTATGAATGCGCATTGAAAGCAATTCTTTTATAAGTGTTGAATTATTCTCGACACAAACGTAAAATATGTACAACAAACTAAAAACGTTCTTTGTTCCTATTTAAGTTACCTTTGCACCATTATAAGCAAAGATAACTATGCAAGCAAAATATTATTTGTTTTTTTGTCACATTATTATATATATATGTCCAAGCATGCTTTTTCCACAAGAAAAAGTAGATGGGGAAATCATACAGACAAATTACACGACAGACACAATCAATCATGCATCCACAGATTACATCAAACTATACCAAGACTTTATCAGCAAGCATAAAAATGGGAAATGCGCCATGTATCCTTCATGTTCGAATTATGGTTTGATGGTGCTTGACAAATATCCTATTTACAAGGCTCTTCCGATGATTGCAGACAGAGTGATACGATGTAGTCATGATGCCCAATTTTACGATACAACATATGAATATGGACATAAGAGTATATTGGATTATCCTTTCAACGATGAATTGTCTCATACATTAGCATATAAGAGAGAAATAGAGCCACAAGTTGATGTTTTACAAAGACGGACATACAGATTAGATGAGCAATTCATTCACCATCTAATCAATAGGAAGCTGTATGAACCTGCATTGGCTGAGATTGAACGACTTCAGTTTTATGGAAATCAAGAGATAAGTCTATATCATCAGAAACTCCTTTGTTATAGAGGACTGAACAGATATGAAGATGGTATTTTTGAGTATGAAAATAATTATGCTCTCTCTTTGAAATCAGATGCAAAGATTGCTCTACAAGCGGCCATTCTTTATGACAACGTTGAAAATGCACCATTGGCAGAGCAAGCCTTAAATCATATAAAAGAATGGAATGATACAACTTCCTATTATCGAAGTATAGTCTATAAAGCATATTTGCAAACCAAGCAAAAAAAATACCAAAAAGCCAAACAAACATTTTTACATGCAGATGACTACAAAAGTGAAATAGACATTCATGCTTCTGAGAATCTGCAATTATTGAAACAAATACAAGAAAGCAAATATAAAAGCCCCACGTTGGCACGTATTCTTTCTATTATTCCTGGAGGAGGTTACCTCTATACAAAGCATACAGGAAGTGCCATAACTTCATTAGTTATGAATTCACTTCTTGCCTATGCAACTTACACAAGTATCAAATCTGAAAATTATGGAGTAGCAGGTCTTTGTGGCTTTCTTTCTCTATCTTTCTACTTTGGAAATATTAATGGAGCAGGAAGAAGTGCCGTCAGATACAATGAGAAAATTCATTGTGATTATACAACAAGAATATACAATGCGAATAAATTATTTATTTATTAACAATTAAAAAAATCAGATTAGTATGTTTAGAAAACTTATCAATTCAAAAAGTTTTAGACCTAGCCTTCTGTTAATGGCTATGGCAATGCTTTTCATGTCATTTACAGCTCCAAGCGGAACTGTTGTTTTAAAAGCTGGTACAGCCGTTCCTTTATCATTAGAAACTTCTATTGATGGCAATCAAGTTCGTGCTGGCCAAATCGTACAATTTAGAGTCGTACAAGACATTAAGGTAGATGGTAAAACGATTATTGCCGCAGGTAGTCTTGCACAAGGTCAAGTTGTTCGTGCAGAAAAGAATGGTCTTCTCGGTTCTGCTGGTGAAGTTGAAATTGCCGTAAAATCTGTTCAAGCAGTAGATGGTACTTCTATTTATTTGACTAATGGAAACGTTTTTGATGAAGGAAAGAATAAAGTCGTACTTTCCGTAGTAGTAACACTGTGTTGTTTGCTCGGATTCTTGATTAAAGGTGGAAAGGGCGAAATTCCTGCGGGTACACAAATCAACGCTTCTGTAATGTCTAACACAGAAATCAATGTTCAATAATTAGACGTAGCATTGTATAATTTCATAATTTAAAGTCTGTTTGGTTAATCCAAGCAGACTTTTTTCGCAAATATTCAGTTTATATCATTGAATTATGCGGAAGAAAGCGTAAATTTGCAACCAAATAAAAAACAAACGGAAAAGCGTTTCCATTCATACATATATGATATTCGAGCTTTTGCTCTTATTCTCACGGACTGAAAACCGCCAAAATGAAGTAGTTGGGAATAAGCAAGTAATAGTTCATACCCGTTTGGGTGTGAATTGTTCATGCTTATTTAACTACACGGTGCTTGGCGGTACCTCAGTTCGGAAATAAGTACTGAATGGTTCCGCCCTTTTTTATATGTTACACATTGGAGAACTCATACAGGAAGAACTGCATCGTCAAGAGCGAACAGTCAGTTGGTTTGCAAGAAAACTTTTTTGCGACCGAACAAATGTGTACAATATCTTTCAACGCAAAAGCATTGATACCGAACTACTTCTGCGTATTAGTTTAATTCTTAATCACAATTTTTTCAAGTATTATATTGACATAATTATAGAGAATTCTGCACCCGAAAAACGAAATGAAACTTGCCGATAAGGGAATTTAATCTGTATCGGTGAAAAAACTCGAAATCGTAATAGACGGGTATCTTCATAAAATACTCTGCAAAGAAAATCAATTGTCCATTTGTCCATTGTCCCCCATCCTGGGGTGATAACAAGTGTCGGGTTAGGATTATTGTAGGCTCTCAATTTGTCGTGAAATATTATTATATTAAACAGTGTTTTCGTATCAAAGTTATGGCCAATTTTGCCAAATGTAGAAAACAATGTCCATCATAAAGTAAATGAACTACAGTTGCTTATAGAAGGTTTGAAAAAGCCATTAGTGATAAGATTTTTTTGTGGACGGATGGAAAATTTTTAAAAGGTGTGACAAAAAAAAATCTATTTTCAATGGCCGAGATATACGACAGGAGGCCATGTGCTATAGCAAATACCAAAATGGTGGACAATGGACAATGGACAATTAAATATGAAAGGTATATCATTTGCTGTTCAATTGCAAACATGTAAATGCATTTCATTATATTAATATATATAATTATATATATAAGATAATAATTCTCTTTTGAAGTGACAAAGGGGCAAAAACAGATAGTATGCAAAATTAATTGTCCATTGTCCGTTCAAAATAGCCCAATCTGCTATTTTTTCGTTTACCTAACTGTTATCTGTAATCTGTAATAACTGTAATCGGGGAGAAACTCAAAAAATAAATCCGCCAACATTTTTTGCAATCCACTCCCTTTCAACGCTTTACCTCTCGCGAAATGTTAATTTCAAATTGAGTGGCACGAAAAGTTGCAAACCGCCCTTCGGATGTTGTATCTTTGCAGTAACAGACCCTCCCCCTGCCCCTCCACAAGGGAGGGGAGTAGATAGTGCTGCAGAACTTGATACTCCCTAACCACACATTGTTGAAGCTGGCACAACAATCGAAGGGAACAAAGGGGCGAAGGGGGGAGGAGAGAAAGCCCCCACGCTGACTCACTTCGGTGCCTTGATGTAGAGATATACGGCAATGATGGCGTAGAGGAAATTAGGAATCCACACGGCCACGATGGGGGGCACGTTGCCATTGACGGCAAAGGTGGACGAAACGGTCTGGAAAAGGATGTAGGAGAAACTGAGGGCAAGACCTACACCGAGATTGAGCCCCATGCCACCCTTGGTCTTCTTGCACGAGAGGGTGAGGCCGATGGTGGTGAGGATGAAGGCGGCAAAGGCCATGGCAATGCGCTTGTGGTACTCGATTTCGAACTCCTTGACGTTGGCAATGCCTCGGGCTTTCTGCTTGGCAATGTAGGCACTGAGTTCGGGGCTGGTCATGGTCTCCTGCTGGTTCTTCATGATAAGGAAGTCGGCCGGCTCCATGGCGATGATGGTGTCCATGGACTTTCCACTGGTGATGACTTCGTGCTTGCCTTCGAGGTTACGGATCATGTAGTCCTTGAGCTTCCATCGGTTGGGGGCACCGCTGATGGTGTCGTAGGTGATGGAGCGGGCGGTGAGGTGGGAGATGAGCTTCTTGTCCTGAAACTTGTCGAGCGAGAAGCGGTAGCCGGTCTTGTTGAAGTCCTCGTAGCGCTCAATGTAGGCTATGACGTCGGGCTCTACGGCCATCTGTATGTTGCGGGCATAATCGACCCTTTTCTTCTTGACATACCGCTCCTGAAAGTCTAGGCGCACCACACTGCCTTTGGGGATGACGTAGGAGCTGAGCCCGTAGGACATGAGGGCTATGATAGCTGCCGAAATCATGTAGGGGCGCATCAGGCGCTTCAGGCTCATGCCGCAGGAGAACATGGCGATGATTTCGGAGTTCTCGGCCAGCTTGGAGGTGAAGAAGATGACGGCAATGAAGACAAAGAGTGCACTGAAGAGGTTGGCAAAGTAGGGGATGAAGTTGAGGTAATAGTCAAACACGATGGCTTGCATGGGGGCGTTGTGCTCCACGAACTTGTCAATCTTTTCGTTGAGGTCGAATACTACGGAAATACTCAGTATCAGGGCAATGGAAAAGAAGTAGGTGCCCAAGAACTTGGCGATGATGTAGCGGTCGAGCCGGGTAAGGAGTTTCATTAGTTTTCTTGCTTATGCTGAGTTTTTAATTTTGAAGAAGGGTTCTTTGGACTCTAGAGGCTCTAGAATTTCTAGAATCTCTAGAATGTCTAGAATTTCTAGAAAATCTAGAGAAAATCTAGAGAAGCCCCTTAGAGAGTTTTCATCAGAGTCTTGTCGAAATGCGCTTCATCATCATAGGCTTCCATGTGGAGAAGTCGCCAGCGATGATGTGGCGACGCGCTTCGCCCACGAGCCACAGGTAGAAGGCGAGGTTGTGCACCGATGCAATCTGCATGGCCAACAATTCCTGCGCATGGAAGAGGTGGCGCAGGTAAGCCTTGGTGTAGAGGGTGTCCACAACGGAGGCCCCATCGGCTTCGATGGGCGAGAAGTCAGTCTCCCACTTCTTGTTCTTCATATTGATGATGCCGTCCTTGGTGAAGAGCATGCCATTGCGTCCGTTTCGGGTGGGCATGACGCAATCGAACATATCGACACCGCGCTCGATGCCCTCGAGCAGATTCATGGGTGTGCCCACTCCCATGAGGTAGCGGGGCTTGTCGGTGGGGAGGATTTCGTTGACCACCTCTATCATCTCATACATCTTCTCGGTGGGTTCGCCTACGGCCAGTCCTCCGATGGCATTTCCCTCGGCTCCCTTGGATGCTATGAACTCGGCCGAACGGCGTCGGAGGTCGGGATAGATGCATCCCTGCACGATGGGGAAGAGTGCCTGGTGGTAGCCGTACTTGGGCTCGGTCTCGTTGAAGCGTGTGAGGCAACGGTCGAGCCAACGGTGGGTGCGCTCCAGCGACAGGCGGGCATAGTCGTAGTCGGCCGTGCCGGGGGTGCATTCGTCAAAGGCCATCATGATGTCGGCTCCGATGGTGCGCTCGATGTCCATCACCCGCTCGGGGGTGAAGAGGTGTTTGCTACCATCGATGTGCGAGCGGAACTCCACGCCCTCCTCCTTCATCTTGCGGATGCCCGAGAGGGAGAAAACCTGAAACCCGCCACTATCGGTAAGCATGGGGCGGTCGAAACCATTGAAGCGGTGGAGGCCTCCTGCCTTTTCCAGCACATCCAACCCCGGGCGGAGGTAGAGGTGATAGGTGTTGCCAAGGATAATCTGCGCACGGATGTCCTCCTTCAGTTCGGTCAGGTGCACACCCTTGACACTGCCCAGTGTGCCCACGGGCATGAAGATGGGGGTCTCAATCTGTCCGTGGTCGGTGGTGATGAGTCCAGCACGGGCATTCGACTTGGGGTCGGTATGTTGAAGCTCAAATTTCATGCTATTTCTTCTCTTCTTTCTCTTCGACGGTAAAATTTATGGGATTCTCTACCTGCTCGTCAAGCAGGGCAATGTCGAGCACCTCCTTCACGTTGTTGACATAGTGGAAGGTGAGGCCCTTGAGGTAGATGGCGGGTATCTCTTCGATGTTCTTGCGGTTCTCCTGGCTGAGGATGATTTCCTTGATGCCGGCACGCTTTGCTGCCAGTATCTTCTCCTTGATGCCTCCTACGGGAAGCACTTTTCCGCGCAGGGTGATTTCGCCCGTCATGGCCAGATTGGCCTTGACCTTGCGCTGGGTGAGCGCTGATGCCAGGGAGGTGGCCATGGTGATACCTGCCGAGGGTCCGTCCTTGGGGATGGCGCCTTCGGGCACATGGATGTGGATGTTCCAATTCTCGAATATCGCATTGTCGATGTTCAGCAGGTGGGTGTGGGCCTTCAGGTACTCCAGTGCCAACATGGCCGACTCCTTCATCACATCGCCCAGATTACCCGTCAGTGTGAGGCGTCCGCCCTTGCCCTTGCTCAAGCTGGTCTCCACGAAGAGGATTTCGCCTCCTACGGCCGTCCATGCAAGACCTGTGACCACACCGGCATACTCGTTGCCCTGATAGATGTCGCGACTGAATTCGGGCACTCCCAAGAGCTCGCGCACATCAGCGGGCTTGATGTCGCTATAGATGGAGTATCCCTGTGTGGCATAGTCCTTGGCAACGCGGCGCATGAGTTTGCTGATTTTCTTGCTCAGCTCGCGCACACCACTCTCGCGGGTATAGTTTTCGATGATGAACTCGATAGCAGCCTTGTTCAGCTTGATGTCGGTCTTCTTCAGCCCTACATTCTCCATCTCCTTGGGTATCAAGTGCCGACGGGCTATCTCAATTTTCTCCTCGGTGATGTAACCGCTCACTTCGATGAGCTCCATACGGTCGAGTAGGGGGCCGGGGATGGTGTTCAGGCTATTTGCCGTAGCGATGAACATCACCTTGGAGAGGTCGTAATCCACCTCGAGGAAGTTGTCATGGAAGGCATTGTTCTGCTCGGGGTCGAGCACTTCGAGCAAGGCCGATGCAGGGTCGCCCTGATGGGTCATCTGGGCAATCTTGTCAATCTCGTCGAGGATGAATACGGGATTTGACGAACCTGCCTTGGAGATGCTCTTGATGATGCGTCCGGGCATGGCGCCAATGTAGGTACGACGGTGTCCGCGGATTTCGGACTCGTCATGAAGTCCGCCCAGGGATACGCGCACATACTTGCGCTTCAGCGCTGCGGCAATGCTCTTTCCCAACGAGGTCTTTCCCACACCCGGAGGGCCATAGAGGCAGAGGATGGGCGACTTCAGGTCGCCTCGCATCTTCAGTACGGCCAGGTATTCGAGGATACGCTCTTTCACCTTCTCCAGTCCGTAATGGTCGCGATTGAGGGTCTTCTCGGCATTCACCAGATTGAGGTTGTCCGTGGTGCATTCACCCCACGGCAGATTGAGCATGGTCTCCAGGTAGTTCAGTTGCACGTTGAAGTCGGGCGACTGGGGATTGATGCGTTCAAGTTTGCCCATCTCCTTGTCAAAGATGGCACGCACCTCCTTGCTCCAGGTCTTCTTGTCGGCCCGTTTTCTGAGGTCGTGCATGTCCTTGTCCTCGCGTGTGCCACCCAGTTCGTCCTGTATGTTCTTGATTTGTTGTTGCAGGAAGTACTCCTTCTGTTGCTGGTCGATGTCCTCACGGGTGCGCATCTGAATGTTGGCCTTCAATTTTGCCAATTGCACCTCGCGGTTGAGGATGGAGAGCAATTCATACGCACGCTTAAGCAACGAAGCCTCGCACAAGAGGTTGATTTTGTCATTGATGGACGATACGAGGTTGGTGGAGATGAAGTTTGTCAAGAACATCTTGTTGCTGATATTCTTGATGGCAAACACCGTCTGCACGGGGTAATCCGAGTTTTTCAGGAAGTCAATGGCCAAGTCCTTGCAATTGTCCACCACGGCCTCATACTCGCGACTGGTACGCTCGGGAAACTCCTCGCGCAACACCTCCACACGTCCCCGATGATAGGGGTTGTACGAGGTGAGTTCAACCAGATTGATGCGCGACATGCCTTGCAGGATGATGGTGGTCGTCCCATCGGGCATCTCCAGTATGCGGATGACCTTAGCTGCAGTACCGATGTTATAAAGGTCGGACAATGAGGGGACTTCTGTCTCGGGCAGACGCTGGGTGAAAGCGCCTATCTTCTTCTGGTTCTTGAAGGCTTGCTTCACCAGTTTCAGGGATGATGTACGCCCGATGGATACAGGCAATACCACACCAGGAAACAACACCATGTTCCTCAATGGGAGTATCGGCAAAATCTCATCAATGGGTTCTTCAAATATGGTTTCTTCGTTACCGTCAAAATCGGCAATCAACGAAAACGAACCGTCGTTCTCGTTTGCTTCTTCTATTTCGCTGAATATGCTTCTTCTAATCTTCATTCTAATATCACTTCTAATATCACTTTTTGCCCCCCTTTTTTCAAGGGAGTTGAAAATGCGGGCGCAAAGTTAATCAATCCTATTTAAATAAGGTGTACCTTTTATCTGAAAATATCCAAAAAAGATGTATCTTTGCCGGCAAATCATAAAAACAGACGCATGGCCAATCCTTTTTTTCAGTTCAAACGCTTTACCGTGTGGCATGACCGGTGTGCCATGAAGGTGGGCACAGATGCCGTCCTGCTGGGTGCATGGATGGAGGTGGACGGAGCCAACCGCCTGCTGGATGTGGGATGTGGATGCGGACTCATAGCCCTGATGGCAGCCCAACGTTGCCAAGGGGAAATAGTGGGCATCGAACTGGATGAAGAGGCTGCCGGGCAAGCTCGGGAGAATGTGGCATCATCGCCATGGGCCGACCGCATACGAATCGTACAGGAAGACTTCGGCACATACCACGATGAAGGGAAATTTGATGTCATCTTCTCCAACCCTCCGTACTTCTCAAACTCATTGAAATGTCCGGACAATGCAAGAAGCAAAGCCCGACACACTGACACTCTCGATTTCAAGACATTGATGCGTCAGGTAAAAGCGTTACTGGATCCGCAGGGAAAATTCTCGGTGGTCATTCCCATGGAGGCATCAGCAGAATTGAAAGCTGAAGCCATCTCACAAAGTCTCTATCTGTCAAGGGAAACACACGTACATACCAAGCCCAATGCACCGGCCAAGCGTATCTTGATGACCTTTACACCCGTCATGCCCGAAACTCCCGCCATGCCCCAAGCACTATACATGCAACAAGGGCCGGGAGTATTCAGTGAGGAATACAAAAATATGGTAAATGATTTCTACTTGTAGGTATTCTTCTTCAATTTTCTGAGAAGCTCTCTGTTCAACACCTGCAGACGTCGGTTATGAGTGGCCAAGTCATCCATAATCGAGGGCTTCAGGTCGTTGAATATATCTATCACATTTTGCCACATATTCACGTTGGCAAGCGTTTTCTCCTCCTCCGAACCGATAATGACGTTCAACCCCTTCCCAATGAGCTCTACCGTCAGATCTGCTTCGGCCATCACGGGGTCGCCATCGAAGTGGATGAAACCAGGCTTGCTCCGATGAATCTTCAACCGTTTACAACGCAGGGTCTTGATTTTACTATTCTGGTCAAGCGTGCCATTTATCATCTGGAAAGAGATGGCCGGTGCATCCAGCATGGTGAACGGCTCCATGATGATGACATCCATCAACCCGTCACACAACGAAGCCTTGGGAGCAATGTAAAAATTGTTTCCATATTGCGAAGCATTGGCACAGGTGATGAGGAAAGCCTTGTAGTGCGTGCTTCCGTCTTCATTCTCAATCTCATAGGTTTCGGGTTCATAGCGGAGCCCTTCACGCAAGGTATTCTCTATGTATGAGGAAATCCCCCGTTTGCCGGCTTGGGCAAACTTCATGCTGATGAATGCATCAAACCCCACACCACACGTACAGAAGTAGGGGATATCGTTGATTTTGCCATAATCGATGGTCTCCACCACACCCCGATTGATTGTTTCGATGGCCTTTTTCACATCCATCGGTATGCGCAAGTGACGGGCCAATCCATTGCCTGAACCACATGGGATAATACCCAAAGTGACAGGCGTATGCACTAGGGCACGGGCAACCTCATTGATGGTGCCATCACCACCTACGGCTACCACGATGTCCACACCTTCCTGCACACACTCCGAAGCTATCTGATTAGCATGGCCGGCATATTGAGTGGGTACAATACGGATATCCAATGTTTCACCATCAGCATACTTCTCTATCTTTTCCACCACGCTTTTCTTGCTCTGTGTGCCGGAAATCGGATTGACGATGAAAACTACACGTTTTTTTGTATCCATTCAAACTACTTATGGTTCGTTAATTCTATAATGAGAATGCAAAGATAATCTTTTTCTTCCAAAACCATATCAATTTAAAATTGTTTTCTTTCATATACCTATTTTTTTCAATGATTCTGTCAATTTATAGAATAAATATGTTATCTTTGCACCCTGTTTTGAAATAAAGTTAACAAATTATAAGAATAAATATAATTCTAGATAATCCAATTTATTAAAAAGCGGGTCATAAACAGCCTGCTAGAAGAATATGGGAATATTAAACGAAAGATTAGCAAAATACACGCTTCCGCAAGAGTATATGGCGCAAGGCGTGTATCCTTATTTCCGGACAATCAATAGCCATCAGGATACGGAAGTAGAGATGGATGGCAAACGAATCCTCATGTTCGGTTCCAATGCCTATTTAGGACTCACCTATGACCGCCGTATCATGGATGCAGCCATAGCAGCTACAGAGAAATATGGCACAGGTTGTGCCGGCTCGCGCTTCCTCAACGGTACTTTGGACATCCATGTCCAGCTGGAGAAGGAACTGGCTGCATTCGTCGGAAAAGATGAAGCCCTCTGCTTCTCTACAGGATTCACGGTGAACGAAGGTATCATCCCTGCACTGGTCGGACGTAATGACTATATCATCTGCGATGACCGCGACCATGCCTCTATCGTAGATGGACGCCGTCTCTCAACCGCCACCCAGCTCAAATACAAGCACAACGATATGGAGGACCTTGAAAAGAAACTCCGCCGTTGTGAACCCGATGCTGTAAAGCTCATCGTGGTAGATGGCGTATTCTCCATGGAAGGTGACTTGGCAAACTTGCCGGAAATTGTCCGCTTGAAGAAGAAATACAACGCTTGCATCTATGTGGACGAAGCTCACGGATTGGGCGTCTTCGGAAAGAACGGACGCGGTGTTTGCGACCACTTCGGAGTCACCGAAGACATTGACCTCATCATGGGAACCTTCAGCAAGTCACTTGCCAGCATCGGAGGATTCATCGCTGGAGACAAGGAAGTAATCAACTGGCTCCGCCACACGGCACGTAGCTACATCTTCCAGGCAAGCAGTACACCTGCAGCTACGGCCTCGGCCATTGAAGCCCTGCACATCCTGCAATCCGAACCTGAACGCATCAAGGCCCTGTGGGACATTACCCGATATGCTCTTGACCGCTTCCGCGAGGCAGGATTTGAAATTGGTGAGACCGAATCTCCCATCATCCCCCTCTATGTGCGCGACGAGGAGAAGACTTTCATCGTCACCAAACTGGCTTTCGACGAGGGTATCTTCATCAACCCCGTAATTCCTCCTGCATGTGCACCCGATGACACCTTGGTGCGTGTAGCCCTCATGGCCACCCACACACGCGAGCAGGTTGACTTCGCCGTAGAGAAACTCACCAAATGCTTCAAGCAATTGGGAATACTGGAGTAAGAGATTAGAAATAACCCTAAAAAAGGATATGCGCAATGCGTATCCTTTTTTTTTCTATTCTCATTTAACACAAAAAAACGATTAATACGATGGAAAAGACTGAAGAACTAGAATCTGACTTGGACAAAGACAAAGAAGAAGAAAAGAAAGAGGAAGAAGAACCTAATATTATTGTAAAAATTTTAGCTGTTCCACTAGTTATAATAGTCTTCCTTTTTTTATTCTTAAGCCCATTCATGTATATATTTAATCTATACATGTATCATTTTCATCAGATTTTCTATACACCTTTTTGGGGTATAGTATCTAACATTACTGCATTTTATACTACCATTTTATTACTTTTTCTCATTGTTATTCTACTTTGCATTGTAAAAACCAAGATATTACAGATTCTATTTGCAATTTCAACAGGAGTCCCTGCTTTTGTTTTTGCTGTAAATATGGCAGGTGATTATGAAGACATTTTAAACGACCAAGGCATTACCTACAAGAGTTTCAACTATGAATATATTGTAACGGGGAAAAAAGACGAAATCATCTCAAGGGAAATCCGCTACAAAGATGGAACAACCTACAAAGGCGAGGGCATGAATTGCTACGGTGATGAAGGAGAATATTACGGATGGGAGAAACATGGGAAAGGAAAATTCTACAGACCCGATGGCACTTATCGGACAGAAACATGGAAAGATGGAGAACTTGTTTCAGCCAGCAAATGGCTTCCCTCCAAATGAACTATCCTTCTAAAAAATGAGTCTATAAAAAACAATAAAGGGGGCATACACGTCCCCTTTATTGATATAAACATTGCACTTTATGACATTTGCTTTATAGGCGATAGCCTCATACCGTCAATTTGCTTTGCCACACAAAGCTGCCCGGATAAAAGCGTTGCAATTCGGAAGCATCAATCTCCGCATCTGCTGGAAACAAGCCGAACAGGGAAGAACCGCTACCTGACATGGAGGCATACACAGCTCCCATATCGTAAAGCCTATCCTTTATCTCACCAATTGTAGGATGCTTGGCAAATACACTCTCCTCGAAATCGTTGCACATCCCTGCATTGCGCCATTCTTCTACAGGCATAGAGGCTATCTCCATCAACGGACGAACGGGCTTGTGGGGCTTTATGAGGGCAAACGCATCGCGGGTGGAGACAAAGATATCGGGTTTGATAAGCAGGATATTGTATCCGCAAAGAGACACGCTGGGCATAGGTGTGAATATGTTGCCAATGCCTGTAGCAAAGGCAGGAGCATTGCGTACGAAAAAAGCACAATCGGCTCCTAAACGGGATGAACGCTCCTCCAGTTCGTCATCAGTAAGAGGCAGGGAAAACTTGTCACGCAAGAGGCGCAACATGAAGGTGGCATCAGCCGAACCTCCCCCCAATCCGGCTCCAGAGGGGATGTGCTTGAAGATATGTATGTGCACGGGGGGCAAGTCAAACTCTGCCTTCAACAAGCGGTATGCCTTCACCACCAGATTGTCTTCTGCCTCGCCAGCTATAGCTATCCCATCGGCATGAAGCACCACATCTGTATCTGTGGGATTCATCTGTCCGGAGGTTTCATCAAAAGTGGTCACTTCCAGTATATCCTGCAAAGGGATAGGGTAGAACACGGTTTCCAGATTGTGGTAGCCATCAGGGCGACGCTCCACAACATTCAACCCGAGGTTGATTTTGGCATTGGGGAAAGTTATCATAGCGGTTATTTTTTGTTTTCTATTTTGCTTTTTCTGTTTTTTCTAGGATTTCTAGTTACTCTAGGTTTTCTAGAAATTCTAGAGTTTCTAGGATATCTAGATTTTAAAGGAAAGGTGTCAACAGAAGGTTTGAAATCCACCCCACGAAACGATGCCAACGTGAGCGTTTCTTCCAGTTTTCATCCGTCATCACTGTGCTTTGCCTTTTGTCATCATTGAACATGTCAGAAAGTTCATCTGTCACTCTCGGGTCAAAGATGAAAGCGTTCACTTCGTAATCATATCGGAGGCTACGGCTATTGAGATTCGTAGAACCTACGGTGCAGAACTTGTCATCCACCATCATGATTTTAGAATGATGAAAACCGTCTTCAAACTGATAAACGGTAGCTCCACACTTGTGTAGCTGGCGGGCCACATGCATCGATGCATCAGGGGTGATGGGTATGTCTCCCTTCACCGAAACCATCACTTGCACGTCCACTCCCTTCTTGGCAGCCTTTTTCAAGGCACGACGAACGGTGCGCGTAGGGATGAAATAGGGGTTGATGAGTTCTATCTTCTCTTCTGCCGACAAAATAGCCTTTGCATAGGCATTACGCATCAGTTTGGGACTTTTGCGCGGCACCCTGTCAACAATGCCTATCGTGACATTATCTACCGTGCCCGGCAGATGCAAGCTGTCTGTTTTGGAGGGAAAATAGTAGAAGGCGTCCGTCAGACGTTCGTCTGTAGCTTTTTCCCACATGGTGAGAAAAATCCGTTGCAACTCATCAACGGCCGGTCCTTCGATACGGATATGCATATCGCGCCATTTTCCCACTTTAGGGAGCCCCTCGATGTAATAGTCTGCCACATTCATTCCACCCGTATAAGCGGTCTGTCCGTCTATGATGACTATCTTGCGGTGGTCACGACTCATAAAGTCGCCAATAAAGGGGAAATTCAAAGGGTCGAACTTCACAATCTCGATGCCGCGCTTGGCCAATTCCTTCAAGTGTTTTTTCTTCAAAGGCTTGTTGTTGCTCCAGTTTCCGAAAGCATCAAACATGGCGCGCACCTTCACACCTTCCTGTACCTTCTTGTCAAGTTCGGCAAACAGGAGAGCTGCAATGGAGTCGTTTCGGAAATTGAAATATTCCAAATGAATATAGTGTCGTGCCTTGCGGATAGCCATAAAGAGGTCATCAAACTTCTCTTCACCACTCTTCAACAGGCGCACACGATTACCGTGAGTAATGGTGACTCCCTCGCTTTGCAAATATGCAATCATCACCGAGTCGCTACGCACACCATCTGCGGCTTGCAACAGGCACGGAAATACCAATAAAAGGAATAATATCAGGCTATGTATCTGTCGTCTCACAATCTTTCTATACATTTTCATCAAACGAGCCGCAAAGTTACTCTAAAAACATGAGAAAACGGCACTTTGTTGACAAAGAAAAAGGATAAAAAGGGAAAAAGGAACGAGTATAGAGAAAAAAAGGAGAAGCAGAATCCTGTCTGCTCCCCCTTTTGGGAAAACCTTAACAAACCTTATCCTTGACTTAAGGTAGCCTTAACTATCGGTTGAGGTAGCCTCGCCTACGTTTCATCTTTCTTCATCAGAAGCGGAGGATGGTAAACGAATAGGCAGGCATTGTCTGTTGCACATGGGTGCCGTTCACTTCGATGGTATCTTCTACAGGACGGGCATGTCGGTCATTCATATCCTTACCTGTGAGGATGGTGCGCTTGGCAGTACCTGTCAGTTCGCCCAAGGCACTGAGGTCAATGTCCATCTTCACCTCGGCAGGAAGCAGGTTGACGAGCTTCACAATGACATCGCCCGTATCTTCATCGCGCACGATGGAGTGGGAGATACGCTTGCGGATATCCTGATTCCAAAGTTCACGTCCAGTGAGTTTGGCACTCAGGTATTCGTCACCACTATTGAGGCTGAAGAGTTTCTGCACGAAGTACTCCACCGTAGGTTTCACCTCCTTGTTGTTGAAGTAGATGAGGTCGGGATTCCATTGCGTGTGTCCCTCCTTGGCCAGCAAGGGAGCATACGAGGTCATCACCACTACGTCGCCATTGCGCTCTACGTTAGTCAGGTGCAGGGCATCGCAAAGAGCCGTCTGCAGGTTGCTGGGACGTCCATGGATGTGGGTTGCATATTCACCCAGATACACTTTGGTCTTCTTCGAACGGTCGTAGCGGTCGTAGTAATCCTGATTGTTCATGAACCATCCCGGAGTGTTGTAGTAGTGCTCGTCCACGATGGGCACTTCGTAGCGGGTGGCAAGCTCCCAACCCTCTTCATAATCGCTTCCTTCGTAGAAGGGACCTACGGTGCCGATAACCACGATTTCAGGGTATTTCTCCTTCACGGCATCAAATATCATCTTGAAGCGAACCTCGAACACATCCGTGATAAGGTCTTCATTTCCAATGCCCAGATACTTCAGATTGAAGGGTTTCGGATGTCCTGCCTCGGCACGCATCTTTGCCCACTTGCTCTTCTTGGGGTCGCCGTTTGCCCATTCGATGAGGTTGAGGATTTCCTCTACGTATTCATCCATCTGATCCATAGGAATACCTCCCTGCTGGCCATGTCCGCCTACAGAAGAGTTCTGACAAGGCACACCTGCTGCCAATACGGGCAAAGGCTCGGCACCAATGTCCTCACAGAATTGGAAATATTCGTAGAAGCCGAGGCCCATTGACTGATGGTAATTCCAAATGTTGCGCATAGGCTTGCGTGCCTCCAAGGGACCTACGGTGTTCACCCATCGGTAGATGTTGTCAAGTCCGTCACCATGGCTGGCACATCCACCAGGGAAACGCACGAAGCGGGGCTTCATGTCAGCCAGTATTTGAGCCAAATCGGGGCGCATACCATTCTTGCGTCCCTTGAACGTCTTTTGTGGGAAGAGCGAAACCATGTCCAATCCCACCTTTCCTACCGTAGAGGGAATCACCAGCAACTGTGCTTTGTCTGCATCCTCCTTGGCGGTAAGGACGGTGTTCATCTTCTTCCACTTGCCCGTAGCGGGTGCCGAGAGGTTTTTCTCAGCCACGGTGTTGCCCTTCTCATCAATAAGGCGCACGGTGAGTTTTCCTGCCTTTCCTTCCAACTGACGAGCCCACAAGGAGAGGTCGTACTTGTCGCCCTTCTTCAGTACAATACCGTCAAATCCTTCGTTGGCAAGGGCCACACCCGGCTTGCTGATGGTCAGTGCGGCATAGTGCTTGTTGTTTTCGTGAATAGGATTATCAGTGGCTATCTCAAACTTGTCGCCATCAGTGGCATTCTTCAGGCTCCAAGCCGTCGTGTGGCTCCATCCCCAACGATGTCTGGTGTCCGCAGGGTCATACTCGAAGCCACGGTTTTGCACCAACTCGGCATAGATACCTCCATCGGCAGCATAGTTGATGTCTTCGAAAAACACACCGATGAGTTCGTCACTGATGGCCTTTGCCTTGATGGGCGAAGCCAATGTCAACTGTGCCTCCACGGGCTTCAATCCTTCGAGGGCAGGAATCATCACCTGCTCGCCATTCTGCTGGTCCTTCACGATGCGGTGCTCGTGGTACTTCATCAAGTGGTCAACCACCGCCCAAGGTACACGTTGCACGTTACCGCTCACTTCGCCCAAGTGACTATTCAGGTCAACGGTGCGATAGGTGTTGGCATCAGATTTTGCCACGTTCATCTCTACGGGCGATGTCCACGCTTTGTAATCGGTCGTGGTCATGCGGTATTGCTTTCCCTCCGACGTATAGGTCAACACCCCCTTGTTGCCCTCGGTTGTGAGCACAGGGTTTTGGCAATTCCCCTTAGTGTCAGGATAGCTCTGCCGATACCAGTCGGTCAAGTTAGGCGAAGAAGAGTGTGCAAACACGGGCATGGCTTCACCCAGGCTCCACACACAATGCCACCATCCATCGTGTCCCTTCGTCACCCACGGTGTAAGCATCCGTTTTTGCGAGCCCCAAGCTCCGAAGTCGCTCTTCAGGTAGCTTCGTCCGTTGCCAATGCTCATCCAGTTCTCCCCATCGGGACTATAGGCAAAGTGGAGTCCCAAGTGGTAATTGTCTCGTGGCGTAGTGTATGACATCAGCCACACCGAGTCAGGTCTGCTGGTGTGCATCGTCCGTCCTTGCGCCATGCATGGCATCCATGCGATCAGAACTAAAGCTAAAATCAGTTTTTTCATGTTCTTCTTGATTTTATGGTTTATACTATTTGTAAACTTGCATTCATTTTCAGATTGCTAGGCAAAGATACGGTTTTATTAGAAATTACAGTTATACTTTAAGGAAAAAGTACAGAGAACTGAACAATATTCATTGTACGACTGTATGGTATTCAAACTAGGAATGAATGACATACATACTAGGAATGAATGTGGTTCAAATAACAAGTAATCACTACTACATCATCTGCATTTCACCTTTATGGCTTTTCCGATGTACGTCACTGTCTTTACCGCTTGCTGGTGACCATCAGCCGAAGTGAGGACAATGTGTAACGTGCGTTCCTTCACCGCTTCGGGATAATAGCCTTGTTGAGCACCGATGGTGAGTGTCTGCTTCTTTTCATCGTAGATGAGGGGGATTTGCAGGTATTCGCCACGCTCGTAAGCATATGTGGTGCCATCGTCTTCATAAAGGGTAAAAGTACCGTCAGCTCCTTGATATACATGAATGGTAAGTGTGTCTGTCGGCAATTCTGAAGCATATTGCATCGGGCGTCCGGTAACAAGGATGCTACCTGCAGGCACATAGAGGGGGATACGACCGTAGGGAGCATCGGCTTTCAGAGTCTGTCCGCCATCGTATGCTTTTCCTGTGTAGAAGTCGTACCACGTACGTCCTTCGGGCAAATACACGTTGCGTGTGCGGGCCTTGTATTCATAGACGGGGGCTACCATCAGGGCTGGGCCGAACATATACTGGTCGCCTACATCATAAGTATTCGCATCGTTTGTGAAATCCATAGCCAAAGCACGCATCAGGGTATAGTCGGTGTGGTGAGCAGCTCCAGCCAAACTATAGAGATAGGGCATCAACCGATAGCGAAGGTCGAGGTAATAGGCCATGCTTTCGTAAGCCTCGTGCCCTTCAGGAGCTATGTGCCACGGCTCTCGATAGGGATATTGTCCATGACTACGGAAGAGCGGACAGAAAGATCCGAACTGGAACCATCGGGTGTTCAACTCGCGCCACTCCTCCAGCGTGCGACTCTCCTTGCCAGTCTTCAAGAACTCTTTGTAAGCCTTCACATAGCGATTCTCCACACAGAAACCACCAATATCCATAGTCCAGAAGGGCACTCCGCTGAGCGAGAAGTTGATGCCGGCAGGAATCTGAGCCTTCAGGTCTTCCCAACGTGAAGCGATGTCGCCACTCCACGTAGCGGTAGAGTAGCGCTGAAGACCGGCAAAGCCCGAACGGGTAAGCTGGAAGACGCGGCGATCAGCATCCTCCTCGCGAAGGCCGGTATAGATGGCATGGGCATTCATCAGAGCGTATGCATTGAAGTATTGCGCCGAAGGACCAAGTGCCGTAGGACCACAAAGTGCCTTGCGGTACTCCATGTCGGTACAATCGCGCACGTTCGGCTCGCTGGCATCCATCCACCAGGCATCGATGCCGAGAGGGTAGAGGTGGTCTTTCAACTGCTTCCAGAAAAGACGACGCGCACCATAGCTGTAGGCATCGTAGAAGGAGCCTATGTATCCGGGACCTATCCAGTCGCGGATGCTGTCCTTGACGGCCTGCTGGTACATCCATCCCTGACGGTCAAACTCCTTGTAGTGTTCGGTGGAGGCATAGAACTTGGGCCACACGGAAATCATCAGATGGGCATTCTGCTGATGCACCTCGTCCACCATTCCTTTGGGATTGGGGAAACGTTTGAGGTCAAACTCATGGCATCCCCAAGCATCTTCGGGCCAATAGCTCCAATCCTGCACAATGTTGTCGATAGGCAAACGGCGCTGGCGGAACTCGGCAAGCGTCCCAGTAAGTTCATCCTGCGTCTTGTAACGCTCGCGGCTCTGCCAATATCCCATAGCCCAACGAGGCATCACGGGGGCTTTACCTGTGAGCGTACGATAACCGCTGACAATCTCATCCATATCGCCAACAATCACGTAATAGTCTATCTGATTCTCCATCTCATTCCAAATGGTCAAGCGGTTTCGCTCATCCTCCGGACGAGGAGTCAGCACCCGCAAACCACAGTATGATTCACCTCCATCAGGACGCCATTCGATACGTAGTTTTACACGCTCGCCCTGCTGCATGGGCACAGAAAACTTGTGGCTATTCGGATTCCAAGCCGTACGCCACCGTTCGGGTACTATCAGACGGTTGTCAACGTACACCTTCACATACCCTGCATAGTAGAGCAGAAAGTAGTGTGTGCCTGTCGCATGAGGTTCCAACCAACCTTCGTACGTGACCTCCGAACCATAGAGCGGTACTTCTGTAGGCAGGTTCTTGATAGTCTTCAGATTCTCGAAGTAAAGCGAGTCTTCACGCCGTACCAACGGATTCGACAGTTGCTTGTTACAATAGATGCCTGTAAGACTTCCCTCAATCCCTTCCTTGTCATACAATGTAAAGGCACGGTGCAACTGGGCATAGTCGCGCGAATCACCAAAACGGCTCAACGAATAGCTGTCCCACAAGATGCCGTATCCGTGAGTAGAGACAATGAAAGGGACTGACACCTTGGTGTTGTACTGAAAGAGTTCTTCACTCTTCCCCTTATAGTTGAACTCATCCGCCTGATGCTGTCCCAACCCATAAAGCGCTTCACCCGCTTGTCCAATGAAACTGTAGCGGGTCGTGTAGGCCTTGACACCATCCACCTCGATGGGAGTGAACGAACGGGTAGGGAGATGTTCGGTAAGGAGTGGCGAAGAGTTTCCTGCACGATAGATACGGATACGTCCGTCCACGAGGTCCACAGTAGCCTTCATTCGGGAAGTCTGCACACTCGTTACAGACAAGTCCGTAGCTCTCTTGTATTGATTGAATTTGCCTGGAAGAACAATCAGGCTGGTATCTTTAGGAAACTTCCTGTCAGGTGTCACAGATACGCGGACAATATTCTCAGACACAGGTTGCAAACGCACAGTATGTCCACCCTGGGCGGGATGTACCACCACAGTGCTGTCAGTATAATGAACATCGGGCATCTGTTGCTTCACAGAAGGCGATTGTGCCATGAACTGTATGGCCACACAAAAGAGTGGGAGAGATAGTTTGATTCGGTTTCGCATGATGTTTATGATGTGTTTTTTCTTTTCTAGAAATTAGTAACCAAAGCGTATCAGACAAGCAGAGACATTATCGCGTCCACCTGCATGAAGAGCCATGCGGATGAGTACAGGAGCTGTAGAACCTGCACGCAAGAAACGTGCCAACTGTTCGTCAGACACCAAGTCTGTCAATCCATCGGAACAGAGGAGAAACGTGTCACCTGCAGAAGGAGCATCCAGCAAAGGCTTGAAATCTAGAAATATGGATTGTCCGCACCCTACACAATTGGTCAAGATATGGGAGTGTTCCTTCCGTCCCGTTATACGGTCATAGGTATGGTCTTCAGACAATCGCTCCAATTTGTCGCTTCGCATCAGGTAGATACGGCTATCACCACAATTGAAGGAATAAGCCCGTCCTTCATACAGACATAGCCCTACCAATGTGGTACCCATATTGAAGAGTTCGGGATAGGCATCTCCCTTCTGCTTCAAGTGTGTATGAGCTTGCCATATCCAAGCAGTAAAAGCCTGTTGCAACCCTTCGGGAGTAAGCCCCGAAGGCAATGAGTTGAAAAAGGCAGACAGGTGATGCAGTGTCTCTTCGCTAGCCACCTCACCAGCATTGTGTCCGCCCATGCCATCCGCTAAGGCGAAAAGGATATTTCCACTATATTCATCCGCATGAAGTTGGATTTCGTATGACTCATCACGCAAGAAACGATTGCTGATAAGAATCATATCTTCATTTTGACTACGGACAAGTCCCACATGACTTTGGGCACTGACGGAATATTTCATTCTGAGTTCTTTTTTTGTTTTTTTCCTTAATTTGTTAGTTTGTAAGTTTGCAAGCTCTCTCTCAAGAGCGTTTCATACCCCTCATCTGTATCATGATTGTGAACCACATACCTCTCTCTCACATGACTGCAACTGTCAGCATCACATTGGCCAACTGTACCGTAGCACCATTCTCGAGCACACAAGGCATTCCTGGTACCAAGGCTGTACCATTGTATTTTGTCCCGTTGGAAGAGTTCATATCCGTAATCGTCCAACGGTTCTTTACAACATCGAACTTCAGCTGGGCATGAGTGCCCGATACATACGGAAAGCGTGAAAACTGGGCACAGTAAATACCTTGCCTACGACCGATGACAGCTCCATCAACACCTTCAATCGTAATCCCCATCAAGCCATTGGAAAGTATCAGACGCACGGTAGCAGGAACCTTCATGGTGGCAACATCACCTACAGGTGCAGCTTCCTGACAGACAGGTTGGCTGGCTAACGAAGCAGCCGTATATGGCATCGAAGACTTCATGTACTCTGCTGCAGGAATCATGCGTCCGCCACAAGCAGTACATCGGTTACCCTTACCTGGTTTTCTGCACGATTGGCAAAAACGGATTTCCTGTCCACATTGGTCACAATAATAGGAGTCAGAATCTATCTCAGCTTTACATTTCGGACAATGCATCATGAATTATGAAAGTTATTTTTATGTATTAAACGACTTTAGAAAGAGTGGGATGAGTGAAAGTGAGAAGGGTTTCAAGGCAATGTGATGTCCTGCGCCTCTATCACTTGATAATCACGTTGGGACAACCTCGAAGGAGGAATCATAGATACACGCATGGAAAGCTGCTGCACCGTGGCATCAAACATTTTGCGTATCTCACGTGCATTACCAAAGTTACGTGTCTTGTTCACATAGAGTTCATGCACACGCTCCATCAGTACCCCTTCTGCTGATTCAGACAACAGATACTGTTTCTTGCGGACTTGTGCCTTGAAGATTTCCACCAATTCACTTTCTGTGTAATCTTCGATATTCAACCTATGAGTAAAACGGCTGTCAAGTCCCGGATTCACTTGCATGAACATCTCCATCTCCTTTCTGTATCCAGCGGCAATGACCACAAACTTACCACGGTCATCCTCCATGCGTTTCATCAAGGTTTCTACGGCTTCACGTCCATATTTATCGCCACCGCTACCGTCTGTTTCATACAGCGTATAGGCTTCGTCAATGAAGAGCACACCACCGATAGCACGGTCGCACAAGGCATTTACCAATTTGGGAGTTTCGCCCATATACTTGCCTACCATTTGGTTGCGGTCCACCTCAATCACATTGTCAGTAGGAAGCATCCCGACGGCTTTCAACACTTCACCCATCTTGCGGGCTATGGAAGTCTTTCCTGTACCCGGATTACCTGTAAGCACAATATTGACAGCCATAGGTTCAGCACTGCCAATACCCAATTGCAGGCGTTGTTGCATAAACACCACTTGTACAGCCATCCTTCGGACTGCTTCCTTTATGGAGTTCATTCCTACAAATTCGTCCAGTTCCATAAGGACTTCATCCAAAGTCTTGGGACTGCGCTGACTCTTCCCTACAATATCTTCAGGAAGGAGTTCAAACATCATATCCTGTGAGAAGGTGGGAGAGTTCATCACCTCTATCAGACGTCGGCTCTGATTGGATATTGCCTGGTCAAACATGACACGAATATCGCGGGCATTTCCAAAATTATGGTCGCGTGTGGCATACATGATTTCAAGTTCATGCAATAGGGTATTCTTGGTCGGCTCACTCAACACGAATTTGTTCCTTGCGGCAAGATTGAGGAATATCTGCAAAAGCTCTTCCGGCTTATAATCATCAAAATGCAAAGTTTTAGTAAAGCGAGACTTCAATCCCGGATTAGAATCTATAAACCGATGCATTTCCTGTGTATATCCTGCTACGATGCATACAAATCGTCCACGGTCATCTTCCAACCGCTTGAGCAGAGTATCCAACGCTTCCCGTCCATACGTATCAGTGTCTCCCTGACAAAGGGTATAGGCTTCATCGATGAAAAGTACACCTCCCATGGCTGAGTCAATCAGTTGGTTGGTCTTGATGGCTGTTTGTCCGGCAAACCCGGCTACCAACTTGCTTCGGTCAGCCTCTACAAGCTGTCCGCGCGAAACGACTCCAAGAGCTTTCAGTACATCAGCCATGATGCGTGCCACTGTAGTCTTTCCTGTTCCTGGATTACCGGTAAACACATAATGGTTTCCCTGTGCAGCCACAGTGTCACCACGTTGTACCTGCATGTTTATGAACGAGGCCATAGCAGACACCTCCTCTTTCACACGTTGCAAGCCTACCAGTGAATCCAACCCTTTCAGACAATCTTCGTAGCTGACCGTTGCCAATCTTTCACAAGGTATGTCTTCGGGTTCAAATGTTTGAAACACCTCATCCGTCTGTCCACTTAAAGGCAGGCGGTTGATACGTTCTGCTTGCCGGGTACACATTTTCTCAAACAAAGAACGCACTTCACGGGCATTGGCAAAGTTCTTGTCTCTACCTTCATATAGTTGGCGGATAGCCATTTGTGCTACCTTGGTAGCGGCTTCACTGAGGCGGAAATGCTTTTTCTGCACAAACATCAGCAGAATGCGATACAGTTCATCAGGAGTGTAGTCATCAATGTGGAGGAAGCGGTTGAAACGGCTACGCATACCTGGATTTACCCGAAGGAGGTTTTCCATTTCTGTCTTATATCCAGCGGCAATGACCACAAACTTACCACGGTCGTCCTCCATGCGTTTCATCAGTTTCTCCAAAGCTTGGGTTCCTTGTTCATCCTTGTTGCCTGATTCGTTTACAGGAGCCAGCGTATATGCTTCATCCACAAACAGGATGCCTCCCATGGCCTTATCTACCAGTTTGTCCACCAACTTGGGAGTCTCGCCTACATACTGGCTGACCATACGGCTACGGTCAACCTCCTCAACATGACTGCTTTCCAAGAATCCGATAGCCTCAAATATCTCTCCCAATTTGCGGGCTACGGAAGTCTTTCCTGTACCCGGATTACCTGTCAGTACAATGTGTATCGACAGGTTTTCTTCGGAAGCCAATCCACGTCTGCGACGCATCACATTACTCTGTACCTCCCAAGCTATTTCACGAACAGCCTGTTTTACATTGTCCATACCGATAAATTCGTCAAGTTCGGCCAAGATGTCATCCAGACTACGGTCGGCAGGGACGTATCCTACAATGTCTTCTTCCTGTATCTCTCCATTCACTTTCGCCGGATGCGAGATATAGGCAGTAAACAGGTCTTCAGCCTTCTTGCGGGCATAATGGGCATTGCCGAATGAATCATCCCTGTTTTTCACCTCATACTTGATCTGACGCATCAGTTTGTCAGCAGCTGCAGGCGAAAGTGCTCCCATTGCATACCGTTCGCGCAAGATGCGAAGGGTCAGTTCATATATTTCAGCTGCATTCAGTGGTTGCAGGCGGAAAAGGTATTTGAAACGGCTTCTTACTGCCGGATTGTTCTCCAAGAACTCTTCAAATCCACCGGGTAATCCTGCCATGATGACAATGGGGTCGTTGTTCCACTTGTCCATCTCTATGAAAAGTTTGTCCAACGGATTCACATTCTTGGAGTAACTGTCAGGCAACAGTTTCTGGACATTGTCGAAGAACAAGATTCCTCCACGAGCTTCCTTCACATTAGCTTCCCATTTTTCCATAAAGCGGTTGTAATCTACGGCATCCACCACTTGCAACTTTGGTTTCTGGATAATGCCATGCTGGCTCAGATAGTCACGCAAGATGTGTGGTATGGAGGTTTTTCCCGTACCCGTTTCTCCAATGATGATGGAGTTGAGGTTCAGCAGAATATTCTGAGTGGGCGAACTGGCTCTCAGGTGAGAAAAAGTCGTCACCAAGTTTCGGAACTGGCTTTTCACATCAGTCAATCCCACCAGTTTGTCCAGCGGGTCTGCATGTTGGAGAATGGGTTTTCCACACCATTTGCAATAGCGTGCAATCTCTCGGTTTTCTCTGTTACATTGTGTACAGTTCATTGCTATATCTTGAAAAGAGGGAGAATCGGGTTAGAGGTTCTTTACAAATTGTAATATGTCATTCGTGAAGGCATGCAAGTCTGGAGTTGGCCAATTCAAAAGACTCTCATGGAAACAGACAAACAAGATGACCAACGAACTCATCATAAGAATCCATAGCACGTAGTGAATCATGAACTCTATCTTCGTGGCATTCATCACACTGACGGCATCTTCCAGCGCCTTGTAGTTTGAGCCCTTGAAACGATGGTTCTTCTGACGGAATGTGTAGTAGAGCGAATCCAACAACATGGATTGTGAGTTCTTTTGGAAAAGGGGCTTCAGTTCACTGTACTTGTACAACGACTTGGCACGTCCGAACAATACTCCAGTCAGCAATCCGACCAATACCATGAATATGGAAACGGTTACCAACCAATTGGGATAGGTTTCGCCTACCAGACGCATCACTACTACAGGTATGGCACCTACTCCTAATCCAAGTCCGCCCAACACTGTACCTGCCAAGAAGCCATGACCATGGAAATAACTCCACGAAACAGCCAACAGCATAAAGAAGAATCCTACAGGCACCCCTACTGAGAAGGGAGCCATCTGCATCAGTCGGGCAGGGTTGGAATATCCGAACACCATCAACAACAGACAGAGCAGGGCTGATATGGCTACGAAAGAAACCATCATCGAACGTTCGCGTACACTTATCAATGTGGCTACCATCTGCAATGACTTCTGTTTCTTACGCGCTGTTTCCTCGGCATACTTGAAGCGGCAATAGTAGGGGTCTTCAGGGTCCGCCTTACCCACTTCGTACAGATATTCCTCCAATGCATGTTCATAGCTGAGTTTCTCCTCAAAAGGCTCAAAGGGGTCTTCGTGGAAAAATACGGTGAGCCATTGTTTCATGCATCCCTGTTGCATTTCGGCTTTCTTCGTCTTGTTGTCCAGTTCCTGATACTGTTCCAGCGAATCTATCAATTGTCCGTTAGTACGCAAGTAATACTCTGGCACACATCCCAACAACATGCAGAACCGGTAGGCAGCCGTGCGTATATCATACACTCCATATCGGGTGACATGCTCTGTTGCATGGAGGTCAAAGATGCGGCGTTGCATGATGCAGATGTCTTTCCATCCCTTTATTTCAGCATAGTATGCCAGACGGCTTTCAGGGCCGATGTATTCCTGCATCTGTTCACGAAATTCTTCATCGGAGCAGAATTGGCATTTGGTCAGTTGGTTTGACATCAGTGCGGCTACCTGCATACGTTCGCAGGCATCGTGAAGGTCAAAGCCTATACCACGGTTCATCAGATAGAGCACGCGGTAAGCCAATGAACGGGAATAGGGGAGATGCTTGTCATATATCTCCTTCAGTTCTACGTACAGCAGAGGGTCACATTTGTAGTATATCCACGAAAGCAACCTTCCGTCCGTCAACGATTGCCATTCATCTTCGCGGCAGGTGAGGTCAGCAAATGCACTGATGACTTCATCAACCGTCCCTGATGGTTTGTCAAGCAGGAAAGGTACCGTGTCATCCACTTCGTATATCATGCGCCAAAGAGCCACATTCGGCGGGTCGTTCCTGAAATGTTCTTTCAGTCGGGAAACTTCCAGTTCGGTCGTCATCTCCAGATATACGTACAACGGATGGTTTTCGTCCTGCAACAACACCTTGTAGTCCTCCATGTTGGCAAGGAGGGTCATCACCACTTCATGAATATTGTTGCACACATTGCCTTTGTTGTCCCGATAGGGCAGTTTGGCATCCAGTGTATAGAGTGCAGCCTGAAAACCTGCTTCGGGGTTGAGCGGATAGCGCTTGTCAACAATGTCATCCAACTCTACGGCCAGTTTCTGGTTTCCACACTCTTCCAACCAGGCCGATATGAGTTTTCCATAGAGGTACTTGATACCCAGATGTCTGCGTACAGCCAACAGTTCGGCAAGTTCTTGTGCATTGGCAGCCAGTACATTCTTCTCAGAATCAACGACAAAGGACTTGTATCGCAGGTAGATGGATGTTTCGTCTATCTCCACTTTTTCACCCTTGAACCAACGCTCCACTTCATCGTAGCGCCAACGTTTTTCAGGATTCACTACCGTCAAGCCTCGTACCAATTGGCGTACCTCCTCAGGCAGTTGGTCCAGATTTGGCAACTTGCCTTCGCTCTTCATACGCATCATCGAACGTTCGTTGCCCGAGAACGGGTTCTTTCCTAACCAGAGGAAGAACAGTACTATACCTAAGGAGTAATAGTCTGCAGCAGGTGAAATTTCCACAACACCATCGATGACATTGTCATACATTTCAGGTGCGGCATACATGGGAGTACGTGCTTGGGTTGTCTTGTGCAACGAGTTGGCATCTGTCATTTGGGTAGAGATACCAAAGTCGGTAAGCACCAGTTCCTCGGCTTCCTTTGTCCTGAAAATGAAGTTGCCCAGTTTCACATCCTTGTGAATCAGGTTGCAGTTGTGGCAATAGGCCAATGAAGCAGCTGCCGAAAGGGCTATCCGTCTGAACTTCTTCAAGTCGCCTCCCAACGTATAGTCTGCCAACGATATGCCTTCGAGCCATTCTTGCAATTCGTATTCGCGCGAAATACCGTTGACGATGGTCTTTCCGTAGTCATAGAGGCGGACTATCATTTCGAAATCCATGTTCCAGACAATCTGCAACACACCTTCTTCGGGGACATATCCGGGATAGTATAGTTTCAGCACATACATCTTGTCATGCCGCTCAACCAACAGCACTTCAGCTTCGCCGGATGACTTTGACAGTGTCCTTACTTCATGATAGGCCTTTCCGCCCAATACGAACGTAGCCGTATCCGGTGCGGGTATGGTTGTTGTCTTTTCTTCTTGAGCAACACTCTTTTTTATGGTTTTGTCAGATGATGTGTCCTGCAAGCGGTTGGTCTTTTCTTCTTCAACCGCAGACGTGTGCACATCCTCTTTTTCTGCTTTATTGACGGATGCGTTCATCCGATGTGTTGACTCCGAAGTCAGGTGCAGCGTACTGTATTCGTCCATATATTTGCGTTGTCTGTTTATTCCACAAAGTTGCCTATGATTGTATGAAAAACTTGAGTTTGTCCGATTCTTTAGAAATCATCCTCCACTTTTGTACCGTGTCCCAGTACTACCCACTTGCCTCCAAGTTGAGGACATGAGCATCCGCACGGACTGCTGTGTACCACTTGCTTGAAGTTGCATTTCCATCCCACACGAGTAGAGGTAGGCTTGCGTGCCATGACAAAGTTGCGTGTCAAGATGGGGTTTTCTTGTGGTTGTACGGCTACTGCATCCAGCATATCCTGCAACTCGCGCCGTTTCTTGGCTATGCGTTCGCTGATTTCTTCACTGGTTTCACCCAAACGCAAGGTTATGTCACGTCTGCCATCAGTAGGGTCGGGACGACCTAACAAGTCGCGTACTCTGCGACAGAGTTCTTCGTTCTGCTGATTGCGGTCAATCTGTTGTTGTGTATCGGCGGGGATAATCTTCATCAGACTTTCCAGTTCCGAGGCCAATGCATCCATCTGTCTCCACATGGGTTCTTCGTGTACCATGCGGCTCAAGCGTTTGGCTTCTTCGGTCAACGGAAGTCCGCATACCCTACAATAGCTGAAAGGACTGCGTGTACTACAAGCGGGACAGACTATACCTTCGCGTGAAGCTCCACATTCGGGACAAAAGGCATCAGTTTCAGCTACTTCTGCTCCGCAAAACGAGCATCGTTGGCTGCATACGTATGTCTTGCAATGCTCACAAAAGTCTGCCAACAAATCCAGCGGTTGGCGACAATTGGGACACAAGCGGCTATGTCCCAGAGCTGTTCCACATTCTTCACAAAAGAGTGAATCGGGTTCATTCACGGTACCACAATGAGGACATACACGAGTGACCTCCTCCATCCGTACAGACTCCTGTACTGAAGGGGTTTCCGGGGTTTCGTATGTACGGTATTGCTGTTGATGTTGTTTCTGTTCTTCCATGACGTTCCAGTAGGTTTAGAAATAAAGCTTTATTATGCTGTCACCAATACGACGAAGCAAAGATACGCGTTTTCTTGCATATGTGGAAATAATAAGGGAAAAAAAATGAGGGTATTTTGATATACCCTCATTCTATGAATGAACCTCGTTCATTCCATGACTGTATGTCATTCATTCCACGACTGTATGTCATTCATTCCATGACTGTATGTCATTCATTCCATGACTGTATGTCATTCATTCCACGACTGTATGTCGTTCATCCCGTGGATGAAGCCTGTTCAAGCGGCGCATGTTCTATAAAGAAGTGCCGACTCTTTATCGTTCATCCCATGGATGTATGTCGTTCATCCCTAGTTTGTTTTCGGGACTTTATCCCAAGTCTTTTCCTTTCGGGAAGAAGAAAGACAGGTTTACTTGGTGACGCTCTTCTTGTGGCCTACGGTTCCTTTGTAGATGAGGAAACCAACAACGAAGACAGCCAAGGCTATGCATACGAGACCTATCTCGTGGCTGTATTCATTGACTTTCTCCAGCAGTTGTTCTTCGGTTTCGATGCCAGGTACTTTGGAGAGGTAGTGCCCGATGGCTGCAAGTACTGTATTCCAAATACCTGCACCTAAGGTTGTGAAGAGGAGGAATGTACCAAGTTTCATGCGTGCCAGACCTGCGGGTATGGATATGAGCTGGCGTACTGCAGGTATCAATCGTCCGATGAAGGTGGCTATGGCTCCGTGTTTGTCAAAAAATTCTTCAGCATGTTGTACCTTGGCTTCATCAATGAGGCACATGTGACCGAAGCGGCTGTTTGCAAACTTATATACGATGGGGCGACCCAACCATTTGGCAAGAAAGTAATTGATAAGAGCACCGATGTTGGCTCCGATGGTAGCAAACAGTACTACCAGATAGACATTGAGTCCGCCATCGCCTGCAGCGGCTTTCCATGCAGCTGGAGGTACTACCACTTCTGACGGAAAGGGTATGAATGAACTTTCAATGGCCATCAAAAGGGTGATGGTCCAATAGTTGAGGTGTTCGAGACACCATTGGATGAATGCTACTGATTCCATGTCTTTTTCTTATTTGTCAACAATAATGATTCTTTTTTTGTCGTCGTCGTCATCGTTTCGGTTTATCTGTCCCATGAGTTCTGCCAGTGTTTCATCATCGGGATTAATCTGATAGGCACGGTAATAATAGGCGGCTGCACGTTGCAGGTCTCCCACTTTGATGTTGGCTATAGCCAGATTGAAGCAGATGGAGAAGGAGTAGAACGAAGTGTCGCCATACACCGAATAGGCGTATTCAAGATGGGCAATGGCTTCATCATGAAACCCCAAAGCTATTTCCAAGACTCCGCAAGTGTAGCTCGTAAGTGGCTTGTCATACCCTTTCTTGAGGCAGATGCGATAGAGTTCAAGCGCTTTTTCCGTGTTACCGAGCAGGGCATAGGAATGTCCCTTTACAAACAGAGCCTCCAAACATTCGGGGTCAACGGCCAAGGCATAGTCGAGGGATTCGAGTGCTTGTTCATACTTTTCCATCTGGTTATAGACGTATCCGAGGCCAATCCAATAGGGTATGCCGTAAGGATTTTCGTCCAACAGGATGTTGTACTGCTCGATGGTTTCGTCCAGCCTGCCTTCGTTCCACAAACAGTCGACAAAGATATTCCGCGCCATTGTCATGAGTTTCGGGTCGCCGTCTTCTTGTTTGAGTTTTTCCATCGTCTTCTGCACCAATACGGTAGCTTCGGAGGTATAGACGTAGTCAAAATAGAGTTCCACGATGTCGCGTACCGTAAAGACATATTCCTTATGCGATTTTTCGTTGGCAAGCAGTTCTTCCACGAGCAGCATTTCTGCTTCGCGCTGACGGCTTTCGTTCAACATCAGTTCGGCATACAGGAAGATGACTTCGCGGTCTTTCTGGTCGGGGATTGACTCTGCTATCAGACGAGCTGTATCAATGTCTCCCTTGAGCATATAGGTGCGTGCTCTGAAGATAAGCGGGTCAGTACTGCCAGGATGCATAGCCAAGGCATAGTCAATGACCAGTTCTGCATCCTTCTCGCGGTTGCGTGTAGCGTAGTACTCGGCTATGTCAGTCAGTTGTTCGGGGTCAAAGTACGATTTCTCCCCACTGGCCTCCATAGCTTCGTATCGCGCCAATATAGCCTTGAATTCGGGCTTTTCAAAATATGCGGTATATTCCTTTTCTGTCATCGTCTGTCAAAACTTGAATACGTTATATTCTTCTTCACACAAACCAACTAACTAACTCACCAACTAACTAACTCACCAACTCACTAAATCACTTCTTACTCCAGGTATCCTTCAGTCCCACGGTACGGTTGAACACAAGGTGTTCGGGAGTTGAGTCTTTGTCAACGTTGAAGTATCCGATACGTTGGAACTGCAAGTAGTCCAAGGGTTTGGCTGTAGCCAGGAACTGCTCTACGTAACATTCGGTAAGCACCTTCAAGGAGTCGGGGTTTATCATCTCCTTCATGGCCTCCAAAGCATCGCAACCTTTGGCTTCGCGGATAGCAGCCAGTTCATCACGCGGATTCTCTGCTGTCCACAAACGGTCGTAAAGGCGTACTTCGGCTTTCAAGCAATGATTGCAGCTTACCCAATGCAGTGTCTTACCCTTGATTTTGCGGTCTGCTCCGGGTTGTCCGCTACGTGTTTCAGGGTCGTAGGTACAGTAGATGGTAGTCACACGTCCGTCAGCATCTTTGTCACAAGGATGGTTTTCGTCACACTTGATGATGTATGCATTCTTCAGACGTACTTCCTTACCGGGAGCCAATCGCATGAACTTCTTTTCAGCTACTTCCATGAAGTCATCGCGTTCAATCCAAAGTTCACGACTGAAGGCAACTTCGTGTGTTCCGTCAGCTTCGTTCTCAGGATTGTTTACAGCAGTGAGCATCTCCACCTTGTCTTCGGGATAGTTGGTAATGACGAGTTTCACGGGGTCAAGCACCGCACTTACGCGAGTTGCCCGCTGGTTGAGGTCATCACGGACTGCACTTTCAAGCAAGGCAAAGTCGTTCAAGGCATCATAGGTGGTATAACCGATTTTATCCACAAAGTTGCGGATACTTTCGGGTGAATATCCACGTCTGCGGAAACCACAAATAGTCGGCATACGAGGGTCGTCCCAACCGTTAACCAGACCTTCCTTGACAAGGATAAGCAGGTTTCGCTTGCTCATAAGGGTATAGTTGAGGTTCAGCTTGTTGAACTCGTACTGGTGCGGACGGTTGTCATCAAGGTCTTCACCATTCTTCACCCAATCAACGAAGAGGTCGTAAAGCGGACGGTGAGGAACAAACTCAAGGGTACAGAGTGAGTGTGTCACTCCTTCGAAGTAGTCGCTCTGTCCGTGTGCAAAGTCATACATGGGATAAGCCTTCCATGTAGTACCCGTACGATGGTGCGGATGGTTTACCACACGATAGATGATAGGGTCGCGGAAGTGCATGTTTGGACTAGCCATATCTATCTTGGCACGCAATACCATGCGTCCTTCTTCGATTTCGCCTGTATTCATTTTTTCAAACAGAGCCAAGCTTTCTTCTGCGGGACGGTTACGATAGGGACTGTCTGTACCGGGTAGGGTAGGAGTACCTTTCTGTTGGGCAATCTCCTCAGCAGTCTGTTCGTCAATGTAAGCTTTTCCTTCCTTGATGAGCTGTACGGCAAAGTCCCACAACTGCTGGAAATAGTCGCTGGCATAATACTCGTTACCCCATTGGAAACCCAGCCACTGGATGTCTTCCTTGATGGCTTCTACGTATTCGGTATCTTCCTTTGTAGGGTTGGTGTCATCAAAGCGGAGGTTACACACACCGCCATAGCGTGCAGCCGCACCAAAGTCCATACAGATGGCTTTGGCATCGCCAATATGCAGGTATCCGTTAGGTTCAGGCGGAAAGCGTGTCTGTACACGTCCACCATTTTTACCATCCTTCAAATCCTTCTCTATAGCCTGTTCAATGAAGTTCAGGCTCTTTTTCTCGGTACTCTCTGTTGCAATATTTTCTGTCATTTCAATAAAATGTTTATTTTCGTTCTTTTTTTGAAGATGCAAAAATAGTCATTTTTTTGCGTATATCCACCATGTTATCCCACAAATATTTTCATTTAATAGGTTACACACGCGAACGGAAAGAAGAAGAGTAGGAAGAATGACAAAACGATTTGTCCGAATATATGTACACGTATGTTTTATAACATATTTTTTATTTTGGCCACTCGTCATAAAAGGCTTACCTTTGCAGCCGTTATCCTAAAACAATCTTTTTACCTTAAAAAAGTTAGTACCAAGTAGAAATACTACCGTGAGAGGTTCCACAGTGATGTGAGACCTCTCTTTTTTTGTCTTTTATAAAGGGGAAGTGGCTAAGAGAGAGTTATATAGTTACTATAGTTCCTATAGTTAAGTATAGTTCCTATAGTTTCTATAAATACTATAGTTTCTATAGTTCCCATAGCCACTATAAATACTATAGCCACTATAAATACTATAGCTACTACACACCACAGCCTAGCATTCACTTCCTCTCATTGAACGAGAAAGGTTTCACCAGCCTCATAAGCCTCAAGATTTGCTGCTTGCGCTTGTTCATGTAGTTCGAGGGATGAGCCGAGTCAAACTTCAACGGATTGGGCAACGAAGCTGCTATAAGGGCACATTGCGTGCGGTTGAGCGACTTTGCATCTGTACCGAAGTGAGCTTTGGCTACCGCTTCAGCACCATAAATGCCTGGAGCCATTTCAATGGAGTTGAGATACACCTCCATGATACGCTCTTTATCCCAAAGAAGTTCTATCAACAATGTAAAATAAACTTCAAGTCCTTTTCGCACCCAGTCTGACGATGGCCAGAGGAAAACATTCTTTGCAGTCTGTTGGCTGATGGTACTTGCTCCGCGTAAAGGCTTACCCTTGCGGTGTTCCTCAATAGCCTTCTCAATCTGTTCGAAGTCAAAACCGCAATGCTCAGCAAACAGATTGTCCTCTGAAGCTATCACAGCCATTGGCAAATGAGGCGAAATGTTGTCGCGCGAAACCCACTTATGCTCCATCTTTACCGGCTTGTCGTCCATCCACTGCTGCATACAGCGGATAAACATCAGCGGAGTATAAGTCACCGGAACAAACTTATACAGAACCACCGCTCCAATGGAACTGACAAAAAACAGTACCAATAAACAGCGGACCACCCGCCAAACCTTTTTCAACATATCTTGCATTTTTTTTAATTGGCTAGAAATTCTAGAGGTTCTAGAGGTTCTAGAGATACTAGAGTTTCTAGAATGCTAGAGCTTTTAGAATGCTAGATTTTCTAGAATTACTAGAATTGCTAGATTTTCTAGAATTGCCAGCCCCCCAAAAACAAAAAGCGGACTGCACGACATTTTCCCATCGCACAATCCGCTTCTACTCTTATTTATAATCTTTTTTCTCTCTGTTTTTTTCAAAGATTATTGGAGAGTGCCGTTGTTGGCAGCTTCAATCATCTCCTTAGAAGCATAGAGGTAGATTTCTACACGACGGTTTTCAGCTGCACTCTTGGCATCGTCGTATTCCTGATAGTCCTTACCCTCAACAGTTACCATCTGGTCAGCAGCTACACCTTGGCCTTTCAGGAAGTTCTGTACAGACTGTGCACGCTGAAGCGAAATGCGCTGGTTAACCTCCAAAGTACCTGTCTTGTCAGTATGACCGAAGATGGCTACGTCCATATTGTTGTTGTTCTTCAATACGGTAGAGAACTCAGTCAATGAATTGCGGGCAGCAGACTTCAATGTGCTTGAGTTCAAGTCGAAGAGGATACCGCTATCGAAAGTAACCTTCACAGCCTGCAAACCGTTAGCATCAGTAACACCCTCAACCTGAGCATTCTCTACAGCTTCAGCAGCAGCTTTGGCCTTATCCATCTTCTTACCGATGAGAATACCGGCTGTAGTACCTACGGCAGTACCTATAGCAGCACCAATAGCAGTACTCTTACCACTCTTACCAGCAATCTGGCCAATCAAAGCACCAAGTGCAGCTCCGCTACCACCACCAATCATACCACCTTTCGCAGTGTTGCTCATACCGCAACTGCCCAACATGAGAGCTGCGCTCACCAACAGGGCCATGAATTTCATCTTTTTCATTGTCTTGCTATTTTTTTATTGTTCTTAAAAATGTGAATATTTTCTTTTTCGACTGCAAATATAAGAAAAGGTTTCAATAGTTTGCGAATTTTACCGACAGAAAATGTTGTTTTGTCGCTTAAATACCCATTTTAATTACAGGAATTACACAAATAATCGGTTTTTTTAGTAATTTTGCAGCTCAATAGAGATTCCAACGTCTATTTAAAAACATACATTATATATATTATATAAAGAACAATGGCAAAAGAACTGAAAGAACTCACAAAACGCAGTGAGAATTACAGCCAATGGTACAACGACCTTGTGGTAAAAGCCGACTTGGCTGAACAAAGTGCTGTGCGAGGTTGCATGGTGATAAAACCCTACGGATACGCCATCTGGGAAAAGATGCAACGCCAACTTGATGACATGTTCAAGGAAACAGGACACGTCAATGCATACTTCCCCTTGTTGATACCAAAGTCATACCTCAGCCGCGAAGCAGACCACGTGGAAGGTTTCGCTAAAGAATGTGCCGTAGTGACACACTACCGACTGAAAAATGCACCTGACGGAAGCGGAGTAGTAGTAGATCCCGCAGCACGACTGGAAGAAGAACTCATCATACGTCCTACCTCAGAAACCATCATCTGGAGTACGTACAAAAACTGGATACAGTCATACCGCGACCTTCCTATCCTCTGCAACCAATGGGCTAACGTCATGCGTTGGGAGATGCGTACACGACTATTCTTGCGTACAGCAGAGTTCCTCTGGCAAGAAGGACACACTGCACATGCTACCCGTGAAGAAGCCGAAGAAGAAGCACAGAGAATGCTTCACGTCTATGGAGACTTTGCCGAAAAATACATGGCAGTACCCGTTATAAAAGGTGTGAAAAGCGCTAACGAACGATTTGCCGGTGCACTGGATACCTACACCATCGAAGCACTCATGCAAGACGGAAAAGCACTGCAAAGCGGAACATCACACTTCCTCGGACAAAACTTTGCAAAAGCCTTCGACGTACAGTTCGTTGACAAAGAAAACCAGTTGCAATACGTTTGGGCTACATCGTGGGGAGTATCTACAAGACTGATGGGAGCACTCATCATGACTCATTCCGATGATAACGGACTGGTGCTTCCACCGAAACTGGCACCCATACAGGTAGTCATCGTACCCATCTACAAGAATGCAGAACAGCTCGAAGCCATCAACCAGAAGATTGAAGGCATCGTAGCAAACCTCAAGGCCATGGGCATCAGTGTCAAGTATGACAATGCTGACAACAAACGTCCCGGATTCAAATTTGCAGAATACGAACTCAAGGGAGTACCCGTAAGACTGGTTATGGGAGGTCGGGACCTTGAAAACAACACCATGGAAGTCATGCGTCGTGACACACTGGAGAAACAAACCATCTCCTGCGATGGCATCGAAGCATACGTAAAGAACCTCCTCGACGAAATACAGGAGAACATCTTCCAGAAAGCACTGAAATACCGCCAGGAGAATACCGTCAAAGTAGATACCTACGAACAGTTCAAGGAACAAATCGAAAAAGGCGGATTCATTCTTGCACATTGGGACGGTACACCTGAAACCGAAGAACGCATCAAAGAAGAGACAAAAGCTACCATCCGATGCATACCCTTCGAAGCTGACGAAGAAAGCCTCACACCAGGTACATGCATGGTAACTGGCAAACCCAGTGCACGCCGCGTACTCTTTGCACGAGCTTATTGATTTTTGGTGATTTTAGTGAGTTAGTGAGTTGGTGAGTTAGCAAACCAACAAATCAGCGAATCAGCAAGAAATAATAAGAAGAAAACCTCACTTTGAAGTTTTGTAGGATAGACTCTTAGGGTAGAGTAGTACCCAACCACACAAGATCTCAGAACATATGTGTGGTTGGGTTTTTCATTTTTCCCACCCGAATAACACCAATAATTCATTTTGGAACAGTCCGAAAAGCTATAATCCATTTTCAGAACACAGAGACACGGAGACACGGAGTTTTTTATAAGAAAAAAAACGTAAGAGAGACTTTTACGGGGTTAGGAAAAGGTATGTCATTCATTCCATGACTGAATGTCATTCATTCTACGACTGTATGTTGTTCATCCCGTAGATGAACATCGTTCAAGCGCCACCTGTTCTATAAAGAAGTGCCGACTCTTTATCGTTCATCCCATGGATGTATGTGCCGTTTTCTTACTAAATCACCAACTACTAAATCACCAACTACTAACTCACCAACTCACTAATCTCACCAACTCACTAATCTCACTTTTTCTTCTTCCTCCATGGGAAGAAGTCGTGTTTGTTGTTGAATTCATGACGCATGATGAAACCGAGGCCCCAAGTGTTGAACGCTTGCTTGGCAAAGTAGCGGTCGTTGGTAGTCTTGTATCCCTTCAACCAGAGGACTCGTGAACGACGGAGAAGCTGGTATTGGGCATCGAAGTCACCAATGAAGTTGCTGCTCTGCATCTGGTTTTCGCGATAACCGATGTTACCGTTGACGAGGAGGCGGTTGTTGAGCATTCGTCCGCTAAGGATACCTTCCACTTCCAGGTCGGTCCATCCCTCTTGTCCGGTAGAGAAGTTGCTGGAGAAGTTCCAGTTGCTGGTATTGAGTGCTTGCGAAAGCAGGTTGTTGAGCTGTCCGCTGAGGGTAGTGCTGAGGAGTGATGAGACGGCATCGCTCGACTGTTCGCGTTCGGTGGATGCATAGTCGAAGGTGTAGAACTTGCCTACTCCCAATAGATATACAAACTGGCGTTGCATCTGTTCTTCAGTACTGATGGCTGAACGGACAAGCTGTTTTTCCTCGTCATTGACGGTAGGTAGGTCTATGTCGTAAGCCAAGTCTGGACTATCCAGTTTTCCTGTCATCTTGACGATACAATCCACCTTTACGGAGTTCTGGTTGAAGGTAGCATCGGGAATGAGGTCTGTCAGCGAGGCAGAGTGTACGGTATAGACTGCTTGTACATTCAGTTCGGCTTCACCACCATTGCCAGTAAATCGGATTTCGCTGCCTTCCTTAAGCTGGAAGTCCTTGAGGAAGGTGTTGTTCAGGATAGAGAGTTTGTACTGTCCGTTCTCTACGATGTACGAACCTTTCAGCTTTGTTTCTCCTTCAGAATCGAAGTTTATCTGTATGTCGCCTGCTCCTTTTGCTGTGATGCTGTAGTCCGAGAGGTTATCCATCTTTACTCTGACATCTGCATCGGTGGTAGCGTCAACATTCATATCGATGATGACTTGCAGGGGTTCGCTTTCTTCCACAACCTCTTCTTCAGTAGTGTTGCGGTTGAAGAGGTCGAGATTGTCAATCACCACCTTTTCGGGACGTATGGTTTTATCGACGAAGGTGACAAACTTGTTGTCGGTGAGTGATTCGGGCGATGAAAGGTCGTAGTAGAAGATGGTTCCTGGTGCAGTACGTATCTGTCCACCTACGCTAAGGAGGTTTCCTCCACCAGAAAGTGTGGCTTCGCCCGTACCATAAAGTTGTCCGTAGAAAGGCATGCCATCGTAGTCATAGGTGTTGTAGAAGAGGAAGCGGTTGAGGGATATGTCAAAGTTGTACTGCATGTTGCTTAGGTGGTCATGATGCAGTCTGCCACTGACTCTGGCTGTATGTCCCTCCTTGTCACGAAGTGTAGCAGAAGGCAGTTCTATGTAGCGTTGTCTCAGCCTTACGGTATCATCCTGCAAGGTTAGGGGAGTGTCCAACAGTTGTGGTGTGAAACTGGCAGTAGCTACTACATCGCCTATCAGATTCAACGCACTGAAGGGTCCGTAAAGGTGTACGTCACCGCGAGTACGTCCTTTGATGTCTTTCAACACACCGCCTATGAAGGAGTTGAGGAATGCAAGGTTAGTACCTCCAGCACCTATACGGAGGTCCAGACTGTCATTTTGGGGACTTACGAATCCGGTGACAGTCGTCTGTGCTACGTCTGCTTCGCGTATGTCTGCATCGATGAGGATACCAATCTCTTTGTCCCAACGTCCCGTGACATCCATATCACCCATCAGTCCGTGGTTGAAGTGGAAGTTCTCGACATGCAGTGCTGTATGTGCCTGCATATCCTTGTTCAAGGCTCCACAGACATAGACTTTACCCGTAGCCAACCCTGCAAAGTCAACAGACTTGAAACGCACCACATCGAGGATATACTCCACTGTCATGCGGTTGAGGTCTATGGTCAACGAGTCGGTAAGACGGTCTGTCAGACTACCATTGATGGCGAGATGCTGTGTCTCGCTGCTTGCACCGAAGTTGTGGAAATGAACGTATCCCGAATCTATTCTGACGGTTGACTCGGCCACATCCCAATCAGAGTTGTTGACAATGACGGTAGATGGTTTCACATGGATGAGTGTAGTGAGGTTCCCCGACTTCTGACGGTCAAACGTTACGTCAGCATCCAGTGTACCTGCATAGGTGTCCGGTGTATGGTTTCCCCAACTGACTTTCACTCTGAGGCTGTCATCTGCAGCATTGGCATTCAGCATCATAGTCATGCGGTCGTTTCCTTTCTGATGTTTGGATACTGTGACCTTTGCCACACTTTCTTCCTCGCTATGGTCATATCGGAATACTCCGCTTTCATACTCGGCACCATCGTAGATGAGGTGGTGCACATTGCCTGTCAGCTGTATGCTGTTTTGCGGAGCATCCACACGTCCATTGATGCTCAACGAGGGTTTTATCACCAGCGGTATGTCCAACACATAGGGGTAGAACTTGCTGTTGAGCAGCTTCAGTTCGATGTCAAACCTGTTGTACCGCTGTTTCGTGACACCTTTCTTCCGGTACACCTGTTGTTGCTGGTTTCCTTGCAACGAGGTAAGGTGATAAGCAGCCAAGTACTGCATCTCGTCGGCCAACGTCTTGAACTCGATGTCTCCTTCAATGAATGCATGGATGAAGTCACCTTCAATCTGCATCACACGATATCCCTCGCCAGCAATGTAGGCATTTACAGCGAGTTTCTCCATCAGGAAGGTATCTTGTGGAGTGATGGTCAGAAGACTGTCAACCAGTACATCACACACCAGGTTGTCGGGAGAGTCGCCACTGAAGTCTGCTTTCAAGTGCGCCGAGTATTCCATACCTTCACGGCCTTCCGTCAACTGAAGTTCATGCGGACGGAAATGACGTATCTCCACTTCTACGTTCGCACTGGGCCACTGGTTGATGATATCTGCATGTCCGTGAGCCTTGAAGCTGATGTTAGGGTCATCCAGTGCCAACAGTCCTTCGTAAGTATAAGGTCTGATGACACCATCCATCGTGATGTGCTGGTATTGGTATCCGTTGTATTCGAGGGTAGGGAGGATGCCTTTCACATACACTTGAGGCACATCGTCCCGGACATTACCATCAAAGTGGAGTACCATAGCCACATTTCCCAACTTGGCATTTTCGCCTAACAGCGGAAGCAGGTTCACTCCTGGTGTCATCACATCGCCTTTGTAGGAAGCCAAGCGGCCTTTCTTGTCAACAGACAACAGTGCATCGGCTTCCACATTACCCAATCCAGTCATGAGGTTTACCGAAGCTTCCAGTTCGCTCAACGGACCTTCCACCTTACCCGTCATCTTCAAGGGTTGCAGGGGTTTCAAGGTTTCGTACAAGCCTTTGTCTTCACCCGCTATATCCTTACCCAAGTTCTTCATCAGGAAAGCCACACTGGACTCATTGGCTGTGATTTCTTTCAATACTGCTCGTACATAAGGTTCGCCACCACCAACATCTTCTTTGGGAAGAATCAGTTTCATGTCTGCAAGTTCCACCGTCAACTCCTTCTTGGGTGAACAGACTTTCAGCGAACCTACCTCAGCACATCCGTCGGAGAAGTTGAATGAAGGTATCTCCAACAACATCTTGTCATGAAACCCACTCAAAGCCGGAACAAAAGGAGAAACATCGGACAAGGTGAGATGAGTGCCTTCTTGAAGTCCACCTTGTACATCCACTTGGCTGAAGGGAAGACTGTCGTTCATGAAACGCAAGTCCAAGTATGCCAACTTCAACCGGCTCTGTGGTAACTGCAAGTCAAAACCTTGCATCTGCACACCACTGCGTCCGCCTTTCACACGTGCCTCCAGTCCTTTAAGGGCGAAACCACAGCTTTGTTCCTCGAAGTCCAACCGCTTGACATGCAGGTTTATGGAGTCGCTATGCAAGGCTTTCAACGAAATGTTGGCATTGATGTTTGCCACAGCTATATGGTTGGGATTGAATACTCCGTCAGTCTCCGGTTCCGAGAAGACGTCATACTTCACCCTTGACCTACGAATCTGCAAACTGTTGATACGCAAGTCCAAGGAACTCTCCGAAGGTGTATCGTCCGATGAAGAGAGTTTGTCAATGATGAACTGTACATTCAGCGGAGCATCAGGATGTTGGCGGTTAACCTCGGCTTGCAAACCGAATATCTGAGCCGTATGGATGGATATACGTCCGTCACGGAACAAAGGCATCCACTCAAACCGTGCACTCAGTCGGGCAGTCTGTAACAGGCGGTTACCTTGCTTGTCTTCAATCTTCACATCATCCAGAATGATTCTGTCAGGATAGCCCACAGTGATATGGCCTATCTGTACAGGAGTATCCAACAAAGCACTCAATTGGCGATGAGCCACCAACGTCAGCTGTTCCTGCACTGCCGGTATATGCAGAAGCACTACCACCAGCCCATACAGCACAACCAAGGTGATGATGACGGCACGCAGAAACTTGAATATGTTTTTAATCACGCGATTCTTGTTTTTCTTTTTTGTCAGTAGATATGTGCGCAAAGATACTGACATTTTTCTATTTTACCAATATTTAAGCCCCCTTAATTTTGCCATAAGGAAAATTATGCCGTTCTTTGCCGGGGAAAAGAGTGAGTTGGTAGTTGGTGAGTTGGTGAGTTAGTGAGTTAGTAGTTGGTAGTTAGTAGTTGGTTAGTTAGTTAGCAGAACTATTGTCTACACTCCTAAGCGAAGCGTCACTCCTACACTCCTACACTCCTAAAATTCTACCCTCCCCAAAACCTCCTGTAAATCCCAAAAGAAACGTATAAACATAAATAAATCAAAACTAAAAGAAAACATGAAGAAAAACATTATCCTCAGCAGCCTTTTGGCTTGCAGCCTCAGTACAATGGCACAACAGGGAGGCATCAACGAACAGATGCTGGAACAGATTACATCGGCCTACAAAGGTACAGTCACCGACCGTGCTTTGATGAATGCCATCACTGCTAACGATGTGCGTACATTGGCTCTCAATCAGGAAAACTTGCGAGGCGGACTGGACACACACTTCAGTCATCGCGTAAACTCCAAAGGCATCACAGACCAGTTGCAGAGCGGACGTTGCTGGTTGTTTACCGGTTTCAACGTACTTCGCGCAAAAGCTATGGCAAAACATGGTTGGGTGCGTTGCGAGTTTTCACAAGGTTACTCCTTCTTCTGGGACCAGTTGGAGAAGTCAAACCTCTTCCTCCAAGGTATCATCGACACACGTGAAAGTCCGCTTACTGACCAGATGGTTGAATGGCTCATGAAACATCCTTTGAGCGATGGTGGCACATACACCGGTGTGGCCGACCTCGTAGCCAAATATGGTATAGTACCGGCAGAAGTGATGCCCGAAACCTTCAATACGAACAACACCGCACGCGTAACCTCCATCATCAAACAGAAGCTGCGCGAGTTTGCCCTGCAACTGCGCGAAGCTAAAGGAGGAAAGAAGGAGTTGCAAACCATGAAGACTGACATGTTGGGAGTGGTTTACCGTATGCTCGTACTCTCAATGGGTGAACCCGTCAAGGAGTTTGTATGGGCTCCGAAGGATGCTACAGGAAAAACCATAGGCGAACCGAAGAAATATACTCCACAAAGTTTCTACAAGACGTGGATTGGTGAAGACTTGAATGCAGACTACGTCATGCTGATGAACGACCCCAGCCGCGAATACTGGAAAGTGTATGAGATAGACTTTGACCGCCATGTATATGACGGACACAACTGGTTGTACGTAAACCTGCCCATCGAAGAAATCAAGCAGATGGCCTTTGAGAGCATCAAAGACAGCACCATGATGTACTTCTCATGCGACGTAGCCAAACAGCTCGACTCGAAACGTGGTTCATTGGATATGGACAACTATGACTACGAGTCGCTGTTCGGTATAACCCTCGGTATGGACAAGAAGCAGCGCATACAGACGTTTGACAGTGGTTCATCGCATGCAATGACGTTGATGGCGGTAGATGTGGACTCCGAAGGAAACTTCAAGAAATGGATGGTAGAAAACAGTTGGGGAGCTGCCTCGGGCTACCAAGGACATCTCATCATGACTGACGAATGGTTCAACGAATACATGTTCCGCCTGGTAGTAAACCGCAAGTACGTGCCTTCCAAAGTACTGGACGTACTCAAACAAAAACCCATCCGTCTGCCTGCATGGGACCCCATGTTTGCGGAAGAGGAATAAGGTTTAGGCACGGATGACACGGATTACACGGTATTATTTTGTTCAAAGTTCAACGCGTAAGTCTATGAGGTTCAGTGGTAACTAACACTCTCCCTCTAAGTTAGAGGGAGTACCCGTAAGGGGGAGGGAGTCTGTCATAAAAGACTTGCATTCTTTACACACACACATTACACACACTCCTCCGGCCTAAAGGCCACCTCCCCTAACTTAGGGGAGGAGTTATAGTTACTTCTGCTCCTGATACCGAACTTATGTTGAACAAGGTACAACATTACAAAAAAGGGCAACCACAAGGATTGCCCCTACAGGAAAATACTTTAAAACTTAAACAAAAACAAACTCCGTGTCATCCGTGTCATCCGTGCCTAAAAAAAATGAAGAGCAAAGCATTTTGATTCTTCACTCTTCACTCTTCGTTCTTCACTTTCCAGTGTTCTTCACTTATTTCATTCGCTAATCGTCATTTCCTCAATGAGATGTCCACATCCGCCTAACTTGTCGAGGATGAAGAGGATGTAGCGGATGTCCACCACTATGCAACGCTGCTTTTCGTTGTCGAAGTTGATGTCGCCACTGAGCGATTCCCAGTTACCATCAAAGGCCGAACCGATGAGACGTCCGTGAGCATCCATGACGGGACTTCCACTGTTTCCTCCCGTAATATCGTTGGTGGTGATGAAACATACCGGCATACGTCCATCCTTCATGGCATAGCGTCCGTAGTCTTTCTGCTCGTACAGTTGCTTCAGCTTCGCGGGTACAATGAATTCGGGATTCTCCGCATCTTCCTTCTGCATCACACCTTCGAGGGTAGTGAAGTAGTCGTAACGCACTCCATCAGCAGGACTGTAAGGTTCCACACTGCCATAGGTGAGACGGATGGTGAAGTTTGCATCGGGCGACTTTGGTACAGGTGCATACATTTCGCAAAGACCGCGCACGTAAGTCTTGTGAAGCAGTTGAAGCTCGTTTTCAGTACTCCGCAGTCTGTCCTGCATCTTGTGGTAGAAGTCCCACTTACCGGCAGAGTAAGCCTTAGCCAAATCGCGTTCGATGGCTTTTACGGTAGGCTTTTTCAGGAACTTCTCGAGGTTCTTCTCGCTGCTGAAGATGGAGTTGTCGTAGAGTGCATCCACGTAAGCCTCCACACTGCCTTTGTACTTCTTACGGATGGTTTCGTAGAACGATGGCATATCACCCTTTGCCATCTCTTCAAACAAGGGGAAAAGTACCTTGGCTACCTTTCGGTCAACATCGTGGTCATAGTCCTTGTTATGCACGCTGTGGAAGGCTCCTCGCAAGGCTTCTGACCACTTTTCTACGGCATCCTTATTCCCTCTCTGTAAAGCCGATTTCAAGCTGTCCAGCATGACGTATGGTGCTCCAAATTCGATGCCACGCATGAAGGTCTCTACAAAGGCTGTGTTCAGATAGCGCCATTGGGTACTACTCTCCATCAGTCCGTCAATATCGCTTACCACACTCTGATATTCCGTGTGTCCGCTTGCATCAGCAAACTCGGTAAACCTAGCTTCCTGTTCACTCTTCATTTCGCGTACGCGGTTGTCCACGATGGCTTTGTTCATACCGATGGAGTTCTTCCAGTAGTTGCTGCTCTGTGCATACTTGCTGGCATACTGGATACGCACTTTGTGACTGGCTGCCATCTCGGCTTTCAACACCTCCTGACGAGCTTCACGCACCTGTATGCGGGGCGTATTCTCGCAATCCATCATCTGTTGTATCTGACTGCGTGTGAGGAACCTTTCGGTACTTCCGGGAAAACCCATAATCATGGCATAGTCGCCTTCCTGGATACCCGATAGCGAGATGGTAAGATGCTTGGGAGTCTTCAACGGAACGTTCTCGGGACTGTAGTCAGCAGGTTCACCATCCTTGTCGGCATAGATGCGGAAGATGCTGAAATCTCCCGTATGACGAGGCCACATCCAGTTATCCGTCTCACCACCGAACTTACCGATGGAAGAGGGTGGGGCAGCTACCATACGCACATCAGTGTAAACCTTTTTATAAAAAAGGTAGTAGCGGTTTCCACCATAGAAAGGCAGACATTCCACCTCCATACCCGCCTTACCGTCGTACTCGCTCTGAGCCATCTGACGTTCTGCAAAACGGTCGAGGAAGGGATATCCGAGTACCTCCAGTTCAGTGGCTTCACCACGGCTGATACAGGCAAGAACAGAGTCCGTCACATCCACTATCTTTTCAACAAACGTAAACTTCAGTCCCGGAGTAGCCAGTTCTTCACTGCGGTTCTTGGCCCAGAACCCGTTGGTGAGATAGTCATGCTCCTCGCTGCTGTGTTGTTGGATGGAGGCATATCCACAATGATGATTGGTCAGTATGAGACCTTCACCCGAAATGATTTCTCCCGTACATCCACCACCAAAGATACCAACCGCATCCTTCAAGGCTGGTTGTGAAGTGCTGTAGAGGTCATCAGCCGTCAGTTTCAGTCCCCGACGCACCATCTGGTCAGTCAAGTGCTGTTCCTTCATCAGCTGCAATAGCCACATACCCTCATCAGCCTTCACAGGCAACAGTGCCATAGCCGATAGCAGGGTCATACACAAAAGTTTTCTCTTTTTCATCGTTTTTCTTTCTGCAAATATTTTTATTCAAATTATAATTTAGAATCTGTGGACGCAAGCAAACGCGAGTCCGACAGTGAGGAACATGACGAATGGAAGTAACCAACACTCTCCCTCTAAGTTAGAGGGAGTACCCGTAAGGGGGAGGGCGTGTGTAAAGAAAAGACTTATATTTATTTACACATATTAATATATTACACACTCCTCCGGCCTAAAGGCCACCTCCCCTAACTTAGGGGAGGAGTTATAGTTACTTCTGCTCCTTATAGTCCAAAAAGCTCTATTGTCTGAACTCCTGCAACTCCTGAACTTCTGAACTCCTAAAAAAGTATTCTTCATTCTTCACTCTTCGTTCTTCACTCTTCACTCTCTATTCCCTCTGCAAAAGTACAACAAATCTCCCACATGACCCTCACCAAAACATTTCTAAAATGTAAATACAACCTAAAAAACGCTAACAAGAACCCCATTTCGTTGGTCAGGCGGATTATAGATTGTACATTTGCCACAACTTTACTTAGAAAAGTCCATTAAGAGTAGCATGAAGAGAAAACACCTGTTTTTACCACTTTGCATGGTAGCCACATCATGGCTGTTAACCTCGTGCGCATCGTATCGCGTAGAAGGGTCAACCAGTGTGCCTACGTTGAACGGACAGAAACTATACCTGAAAATTTCTGACCAGAACAACATCATCGACCTCGACTCATGCGAAGTGATACATGGAAATTTCCGTATGGACGGCGAAGTAGATTCCACCGCCTTAGGTTCACTGTACCTCGCTGGTGAAAGCCTGATGCCCATCGTCATAGAACGGGGACGGATAAAAATCTCCATCGAAAACTCAGGCTTGCGAGTCAGCGGAACACCTTTGAACGAAACCCTCTACGGATTCATCCACGAAAAAAACCTGCTGGAACAGCGTCTCATGGACGTGCAGCACAAGCAGATGCAACTCATCATGGAAGGCACACCAGCCGAAGAAGCCGAACAAATGGCTTCACAAGAGCAAGACACACTGGCCGAAGAGATGAACCAACTGATAATAAAATTCGTGACAGAGAACTTCGACAACCTGCTGTCCGTACAAATCTTCAAAATCTACTGTCTGGCATTCCCCGAACCTACCATAACACCCACCATACAAACCATTCTCGACAAAGCCACCACCGACTTCAAGGAAAACGAATTTGTCAAGGAATACCTCCGTTTGGCAGAGAAGGAGAAGTGAATAATTGTTTACTGGTTCTTTAGAACAAGGAGTTGTTTGTTCAAGGTTTAAGGTTTAAGGTTTAAAGTTCAAAGTTCAAGGTTTAAAGTTTAAAGGGGCAATCCTTGTGGTTGCCCTTTTTTGTAATGTTGTACCTTGTTTAACGTAAGTTCGGTATAAGAAGCAGAAGTAACTATAACTCCTCCCCTAAGTTAGGGGAGGTGGCCTTTAGGCCGGAGGAGTGTGTAATGTGTGTAATAAGTGTAATATGTGTAATGAGTATAAGCTTTTATGACAGACTCCCTCCCCCTTACGGGTACTCCCTCTAACTTAGAGGGAGAGTGTTAGTTACCACTGAACCTCATAGACTTACGCATTAAACCTTGAACAACAAAAAACTCCGTGTCTCTGTGTTCCAATAAAAAAAGTCCAGTGCCACATGGCCTTGAACTTTAAACCTTAAACCTTAAACAAAAACAACTCCGTGTCATCCGTGTCATCCGTGCCTAAAAAAAATGAAGAGCAAAGCATCGGATTCTTCACTCTTCACTCTTCACTCTTCGTTCTTCACTCTTCATTTACCTCCCCCCTTTGGGGGGATAGAGAGGGGCCTTACAACGGATTATTTCCGTCATCACCACCACCACCGCCGCTACTGCCACCAGCAGAGTCAGCATCCTTCTCCGATTCCTTACCAGCCCACTCAAACCAGTCAACCGCAGTAGGTTGCATGGTACGCGTAGCGACAGACTTGTCAGCGTTGCGAGTCATCTCCGGTACGAACCTTACGCGGATACTCTTGATTTGCGATGGCGACACATCCTCTTCCTTCTCAACACCCTGCTTCGTAGCGTTGATGGTATAGCGGAACGAACCCAGTCCGTTCAAGTGAACACTGCGGCCTTCAGCCATGAAAGTGCTCATCACACCTCCCAATTCACTCAATACCGCCAACGCATCAGCCTTAGTCACCGTCGAGCGGTCAGCCAACATAGCAGCCACCTGTGCCGTAGTAATCTGCTTACCCACCGTAATAGCCTGCGGATAGAAGAGCTGCGACTTCTTGTTTTGTCTTGCCTTGTAAAATCCCATAATCTGAAATCTCCTTTCTTTTAATTAGTTGAACAAATAATTCTTTACACATTCACCCTCTCATTCATCCCGTGGACGAACCCCGTTCAAGCGGCGCATGTTCTATAAAGAAGTGCCGACTCTTTATCGTTCATCCCATGGATGTATGCCGAGGGTTCCAGTCTTGAAGTACGGACAATCAGTGCACCATTTCCTTTTCTTCACCGTAAAGATACAACATTTTTCCGACCCCATTCCCCATACTTCCCAATGATGCACAATATTGCGCAATAAATTTGCAAATATGGTAAATATTCCGTATCTTTGTAGAAGAGAAACAAAATAAAAGGATACATCACTATGACTACATGCAAAACCATCGGTAAAGGCAGGTTGGCCGAACAATACAACCCCTACCTCTCACCCTCAGCAGCGCGCAAGCAACTTGCAGCGTGGATGGCCCGTCATCCAACCCTTCTTGCTGACCTCACAAAAACTGGCTACACCGAAAAACAACGTACCTTCACACCCCGTCAAGTGGAGCTGATATTTGAGGCACTTGGAGAGCCGTAAAGAAAAAGCCCCCTCCAACTCCCTCAAAGGGGGAGAGGGTTGTCCATCTTTGTCATTCTAAGGACTCCATCTTTTGTTATTTCTTTGTCATTCTGAAGACCCTAAGGGACGAAGACGAGTTGTTGAGCAAAGCGAAAAATCTAATAACGTCAGCATAGTTACTTTCCGTTTAAAGTTCAAGTTTTTTTTGCCGTCTCACACACTGCTACGTTTATTTGTTAAAAAGTTAAATGTTTAGTTTTACTTTTTGTTCTCGCAAGAGGGAGATAGGGGAGGAGTAATATATGTAAATATAATTCATTATAATATTTTATATATTATGTCTTATACTGATATAGGTAGACACATTTAGTAACAATAAAATGTGTCCTTATGATTAAGACAAGAAAACAGTACAGTGAAGAAGAACGTTTGTCTATACTTTGTGACTATTATTCTT
>JAFXDL010000001.1 GCA_017516265.1 Bacteroidaceae bacterium | reverse complement strand
GCTCTCTGTGTCTATCCCTGCTTTGCCGGTATTGTCAGCCAATCGCTGCAAGCTGAAGGGGTAGAAGTTGCTTGTGTGAGCGGTGGATTCCCCTCGTCACAGACCTTTATGGAGGTGAAGATTGCCGAAACGAGTCTGGCTCTGCACGAAGGAGCTACAGAGATTGACGTGGTCATCCCCGTAGGAAAATTCCTCAGCGGCGACTACGAAGGCATGTGCGACGAGTTGCAGGAATTGAAAGCCCTCTGTGGCGACCATGCACTGAAGGTCATTCTAGAGACTGGCGCACTGAAATCTGCCGCCAACATCAAACGCGCTGCCCTGCTGGCCATGTACAGCGGAGCCGACTTCATCAAGACCTCTACAGGCAAGGAAGCCGTGAGTGCCACTCCCGAAGCCGCTTTCGTCATGTGTCAGGCCATCAAGGAATATTACGCCAAAACAGGACGTAAGATTGGTTTTAAGGCCGCTGGAGGCATTAACACTGTACAGGATGCCATTGCCTACTACACCATCGTCAAAGAGTTGTTAGGCGAAGAATGGCTTAACCCCTCCCTTTTCCGTATCGGCACCAGCCGGCTGGCCAACCTGCTGCTTAGTGACATATTAGGCGAAGAGATAAAAATTTTCTAACATAAGAAAATCATCATTCCATATAGTTCAATCCCCGTTTTAGTTCAGAAGTGAGCTAAAACGGGGATTTTACGAACAAAACAGCTATAAATAGCGACTATTTCTATACTTATTTATATCCGAAAGGTATCGGGAACAACTAAAACAGCAATAATATAGGTTTACAAAAGGAAGACTATTTCTTGCGACTTACCACATAATCGATGTAAGTAGCCAAGGCCAAACGCAAAGCCTTGTCTGTACATTTATCAAGGAGTTCATGGGCACGTTCCACCTGCTGCTTCATGCATTGTTCAGCATAGGCAATACCACCTTCAGCCTTGGTAAAATCCACCAGTCGGGCAATCTCTTCATCAGTAGCCTCCTGACGTTTCACTTTATGAGCCAATGTCATCATCTCCTCATCTTCCGTAGTGAGCAAGGCATGAAGTACCGGCAAAGTCAGTTTTCCCTCACGCATATCGTTGCCTACAGGTTTTCCTATAGCCGCAGCACTGTCAGAATAATCAAAAATGTCATCCTTTATCTGGAAAGTGATACCGATAATTTCGCCTATACTCCTCGCCCACTCCACCTCTTCAGGCGAAGCACCAGCCGAAAGGGCACCCACTTGGGCGCATATCTCGAAAAGAGCAGCCGTTTTCTTACGTATAATCTGGAAATAAGTCTCCTCTGAAATGGCCTCGTTGGACACATTGGAAAGTTGCAGAATCTCACCTTCAGCCAGACATTGACCCAACTTGGAAATCAAGTGTATGATGCCTACATCCTCCGTCAACGAACCGTGCAAAAGTGACGTAGAAAGCAAATAATCGCCCACCAAGACAGATACGCGATTGTCAAAAATAGCATTCACCGAAGGCTGTCCGCGACGCTTTTGGCTATTGTCCACCACATCATCGTGCACCAGACTGGCCGTATGCAACAATTCCAATGAAGCAGCTGCATGAAGTGTCTTCTCTGTTACCTCTCCGTGACACTTGGCCATCAACAAAACCAAAATTGGACGCATCATTTTGCCCGTCTGTCGGCTGATATGGTCAAGCACCTGCCCAAGCAAGGCGTAATCGCTGCTGAGCGAAGAGCGCATAAGAGCAACTAACTGCCGCAATTCCTCTTCAATGGGAGCCGTTATGAGGGTTTGTTGGTTCATCATTCTGCAAATTTCCGGCAAAATTAGTAATAAAACGTCAAAGTAAAGAGTATTAGTTCTCCAAAGTCACCTTTTTTTAGTACTTTTGACACAAAAATCAAGATAACGCCAGTTGACGAGTTGACAAGACACCAGTTGACAAGGGTCATGTGGTCCTTTGTTCTTCCACTTTGTTTTGGCAACACCCCCTCGTCAACTTGTTAACTCGTCAACTGAAAGAATATGGAAAAACTCTTCCTCCTCGATGCCTACGCGCTCATCTATCGCGCCTACTATGCGTTCATCAAGAATCCCCGCATCAACTCCAAGGGGATGAACACCTCGGCCATCTTTGGTTTTGTCAACACACTGGCCGATGTCATCAAGCGCCAACAGCCTACCCACATCGGTGTGGCTTTCGACCCGGCCGGACCCACCTTCCGCCACGAAGCCTACGAGCTGTATAAGGCACAGCGCGAAGAGACCCCCGAGGACATCCGCCTCTCTGTACCTATTATCAAAGAGATTATCAAGGCCTTCCGCATCCCTATCTTAGAGGTTCCGGGCTACGAAGCCGACGATGTGATAGGAACGTTGGCCACCACTGCTGGCGGTAGAGGAATAGACTCCTATATGATGACCCCCGACAAGGACTATGGCCAATTGGTATCGGAGCATGTCTTCATGTACCGACCACGCTTTGGCGACAAGGACTTCGACACGTTGGGCGTGGAGGAAGTAAAGGCAAAGTTCGGCATCGAACGGCCCGAACAGGTAATCGATTTGTTAGGTCTGATGGGCGACTCATCGGACAACATCCCCGGATGTCCGGGCGTGGGAGAAAAAACAGCTCTGAAACTCATCACCGAATTCGGCAGCATCGAAAATCTGTTGGCCAACACCGACCAACTGAAAGGAGCACTCAAGAAGAAGGTGGAGGAGCATGTCGAAGAAATCAAGTTCTCGCGCTTCTTGGCTACCATCAAGACGGACGTGCCCATCGAACTGGACATGGAGAGCCTGCTCCTACAGGAGCCGGACGAAGAGAAATTGCGCACGCTGTTCGAGGAACTGGAGTTCCGCAACCTGGCCGACCGTGTGCTGAAAGGCGACAAACTGGCCACAGCACCAACAAAGAAGACCAGCAAGAAAGAAGACGACTCCCCTACCCTGTTTCAAGCCGATTTCTTTGACTTATTTGCGGACGAAAGTACGGACGAGCCAAAATATTCGACTCTCACAGGCCTTGAAGAGACCAGTTACAACTATCAATTGGTTGATACAAAGGAGAAAAGAGATGAATTATTAAGAATTTTGCGGACACACGATTTCCTCGTTCTGGACACAGAGACCACAGGCACCGAACCGATGGCCTCGGAACTGGTGGGAATGAGCTTCAGCGTGGCCGAAGGTGAAGCGTGGTATGTCCCCGTGCCGGCCGACCGTGCCGAAGCGACGGCCATCGTCGAGGAATTCCGCGATGTGCTCACCAATCCCAAGACCACCAAGGTTGGCCAGAACATCAAGTACGACCTCTTGATGTTGGCGCAATACGGAGTGTGGCTTGCAGGCCCGCTCTTCGACACCATGGTAGCCCACTATGTACTCTCACCCGAATTGCATCACGGCATGGACTATCTGGCCGAGGTACTCCTCCACTACCGCACCATCCCTATTGAAAATCTTATCGGTCCCAAGGGCAAAAACCAAAAGAACATGCGCGACCTCGCACCCGAGGAGGTGTATAAATATGCGTGCGAAGATGCCGATGTCACCCTTCGCCTGAAGAATGTATTGGAAAAACAGCTCCGCGAACAGGGAGCCTATGACCTCTTCCACGACATCGAAATGCCTCTTGTGCCCGTGTTGGCACAGATGGAGTTCAACGGTGTACGCATCGACACCGACGCCCTGCGCGAGACCTCTGCCCTCTACACCCAGCGCCTGCAGGAGATTGAGCAGGAAATCTACTCACTGGCAGGCCAGCCGTTCAACATCTCCTCCCCCAAGCAGGTGGGCGAAATGCTTTTCGAAACACTGAAAATCAGCGCTAAAGCAAAGAAGACCAAGGGCGGACAGTACTCCACCTCGGAAGAGGTACTTGAAAGCCTGCGCGACAAACATCCCGTCGTGGGACGCATCCTCGACTACCGCGGACTGAAGAAACTCCTGAGCACCTACATCGATGCCCTGCCCGCCCTCATCAACCCTCGCACAGGCCGCATACACACTTCATTCAACCAGACAGTAACTGCAACTGGCCGACTCAGCAGCAGTAACCCCAACCTGCAGAATATCCCCATCCGACACGAGGACGGACGCGAAATCCGCCGTGCTTTCATCCCCGACGACGGATGCGAATTTTTCTCGGCCGACTATTCCCAAATCGAACTGCGCATTATGGCCCATCTCAGCGGCGACACCAACATGATGGAGGCATTCCGCCTCGGTCAGGACATCCATGCCGCCACGGCTGCCAAAGTCTATAAAGTTCCCCTCGCCGAGGTTACACGCGACCAGCGAAGCAAGGCCAAAACGGCCAACTTCGGTATCATCTACGGCATATCGGCCTACGGACTGAGCGACCGTATGCACGTACCTGTAAAGGAAGCTAAAGAGTTGATTGACGGATACTTCCAGACTTATCCGCAAGTGAAGGCCTACATGGACAGCAGCATTGCCCTTGCACGCGACAAGGGATATACCGAGACCATCTGCCGCCGCCGTTGCTACCTGCCCGACATCAATTCCCACAACGCCGTCGTGCGCGGTTATGCCGAGCGCAACGCCATCAACGCCCCCATCCAAGGCAGTGCGGCCGACATCATCAAGGTGGCCATGGCCAACATCCACCAGCGCTTCCAGCGCGAGGGCATCCGTTCAAAAATGCTCATTCAGGTGCACGACGAACTCAACTTCAGCGTCCTGCCCGAAGAGCGCGAACGCGTGCAGCGCATCGTCATCGAAGAGATGGAGGGAGCCTACCTGATGCAAGTCCCCCTGCAAGCCGATTGCGGTTGGGGAAAGAATTGGTTGGAAGCGCATTGATAGCGCTTCCAACGAAACAAAATCAATGTACAAACAGTGCAAAAGTATGAGGGTGTGTCAAAATGAAACCATTTGTTTTTTAGGCACGGATTACGCGGATTACACGGATAAATTATAACCGTTCGGGTATAAAAATGAAATATAAAT
>JAFXDL010000050.1 GCA_017516265.1 Bacteroidaceae bacterium | reverse complement strand
CCACTCTCCCTCTAAGTTAGAGGGAGTCCCCGTAGGGGGAGGGCGTGTGTCTATAAAGGTCTCATTTTCACACACTCCTCCGGCCTAAAGGCCACCTCCCCTAACTTAGGGGAGGAGTGATAGTTACTCCGCTCCTTATATCAAACCACGCGAAATAGCCTAACAAACAAATAGTAAATAACAAAATAGCAAATAACAAATATGGATAAACGTGAAATTTGGAAACTGGTGATTCAGACGCTCATCACCATCCTTACGGCCATCGGCACGAGCATCGGGGTGGCGAGCTGCATGTGAAAGAGAGACCCTCCCTAACCCTCCCTGTGAGGGAGGGAAGTGAAGAATGAAGAGTGAAGAATCCGATACTTTGCTCTTCTTTTTTTGCTTCAAGGTTTAAGGTTGGTGAGTTAGTGAGTTGGTAGTCGGACGTGCTTTGTGGAGGGAGTAATTCTCTAGATAAATCTAGTGGAGGGTGCGCTCGAGGCTCTTCAGGGTGAGGTCGCGACGGGCGGGCTTCATATCTTAAAAAGCCGATAATTGACAATGCCGTCTAAAGTGGAGACTGTTTGTTCTTCGCCCGCATAGATGACAGCGGACTTGATGAGGCAGTCGCCCAAGAGTTTCCCCAGATAGTGAAGGCCATTGAGAAAGTCGCGCGTAAAGGTTTGCGAGGATTTTATTTCGTAAGCCTCGTATTGAAAACTTCTTTGGCGAAGCAAATCCACCTCATGTTGAGAGCTGTCGCGATAGAAATAGTTTGCTCTATCTTTCTAGTAATCATTCTTGTAGTATAAAAGTATGCAGATTTGGAATCTGATTCCAAATCTGCACAAAAATACATCTTCTATTTGATATACACAAGTTTATGAATGATATTTTGCAGCAAAATGGGGAAATTAAATGTTTTACCCTGCAATGCGCACCTTTCATGTTGCTAATTTACCCTATAGTGCGCACGTTTTCACGTATCCAATTATCTTCTGCAAAAAATGCTTATTCTCTGCGAAGAGAATACATATTTAGGAAATGACAAAATTACGGAGTGCAGGCAAATGAAAAGATTATCATTTTCCCCCTTCATTATGCGGACATTCATAGGAAATTTTCGTACCTTTGCAACATCATGAAAAATTGACAGGAAAACGACCTAAAAGAATAAAGAGAAAACGACTATGAAACAATCGAAACTATTACTTCTGGGTGCCATGCTCTCCTTCACGGTGGCAGAGGCACAGGTGACTCCAACGGTGCAGATGGAGCCGTTGACACGCGGTGTGATGGCCATGCCGGCACAAAAGAGAGGCATCTACGTGAGCTGGCGCTTGCTGGGCACGGACGATGCGAAGACCACGACCTTCAACCTCCTCCGCGACGGCAAGCTGATAGCACGCAACATCTGCGGACGCACGAACTTCGTTGACCCCAACGGTACGGTGGACAACCAGTATCAGGTGGTGACGCTGGTGAACGGACAGGAGGTGGCCACCAGCGAGGCGGCTACTCCGTGGACGGACAAGTACAAGGTGGTACAACTGGACCGTCCTGCCAGCGGGGTGGACGATGTGACGGGCGAGACCTACACCTACACACCCAACGACTGCTCGGTGGGCGATGTGGACGGAGACGGGGAGTATGAACTCATCGTCAAATGGATACCCTCGAACAAGACTGACAACGGCGGTGAGGGACGCCATCCGGGCCTTGAGTACATAGACTGCTACCGCCTGAACGGCGAAAAGCTGTGGCGCATAGACATGGGCATCAACATGCTGGCGGGCGACCACCACACGCAATACCTCGTCTATGACTTCGACAAGGACGGAAAGTCGGAACTCATCATGCGCACAGGACCTGGCGGTAAGGACGGACTGGGCAACTACGTGAACCAGGTGGCCGACGACCCCGCCATCAAAGCGGCAGACAACACACGCGACTGGCGTGCATCGAACGGTGCACGCATGGTGGGCGGACAGGAGTACCTGACCGTGTTCGAAGGGGCCACGGGAAGGGCCATACACACCATCTTCTACAACCCCAACCGCGATGGCGGATACGGCGGAGCGGCATCGGGCACAGTGCTCAACTGGGACGACCGCTCGGGCAAGAAGGACTATGTGGCCTCCTATGGCAACCGCGGAAACCGATTCCTGGCTGCGGTGGCCTATCTGGAGGGACAGGACAAGCGCCCCTCGGCGGTGATGTGCCGCGGATACTACACCTACTCGTACCTGTGGGCAGTGGACTTCGACGGAGAGAAACTGAAGCACAGATGGTTGCACGGCTCGGTGTCGAAAACCAAAGTGGAGCTGACGGACTCTACCATGAAGAAGACCTCGCGCGCGTACCATAGTAATACCTTCGGCACGAGCGACAGCTATACGGCCTACGGACAGGGCAACCACAACCTGAGTGTGGCCGATGTGGACAATGACGGATGCGACGAAATCATCTACGGCTCGGCCACCATCGACAACGACGGATGGCTGCTCTACTCCACCGGCCTGGGTCACGGCGATGCCATGCACGTGGCGGACATGATACCCTCGCGCCCAGGCTACGAGGTGTTCCGATGCAACGAGAGTTCGCCCTACGGCATAGCCATGTTCGATGCACGCACGGGCGAAGTCATCTTCCACCAGACGGCTGATGGAGACACGGGACGAGGCATGGCGGCTGACATCAGCGACAAGTACGAGGGATACGAATTCTGGGGACCCAAGGGTAACAACCCACGCGAGACGGCATCGGGTGAGTTCAACACCGTCATCAACTCGGCACCCTCGATGAACTTCCGCATCTATTGGGACGGAGACCTGCAGGACGAACTCTACGACGGAGCGCTGAACAGCTCGACGGGCGTATCATCGCCCCGCATAACGGACTGGGACGGAAGCAAGTATGTGAACACATCGGTGGGATACAACAACTCACAATCATGCAACTGGACAAAGGCCACTCCCTGTCTGCAAGCCGACATCATGGGCGACTGGCGCGAGGAGATGATCATGTGGAACAAGAATGACCCCTCGCAACTGAACATCATAGCCACGAACATCGAGAGCCAGCACCGCGTGCCTACCCTGATGCACGACCACACCTACCGCATGGCCATCGCCTGGCAGAATGTGGCCTACAACCAGCCACCTCACCTGGGCTACTACCTGGCAGGGACAAACTTCAACATCGAGGGCGAAGAGGAGTTCCTGGAGGAGGTGAAGCCCGAAGAGATACCAGGCGACGAACCCCTGGGCGAGAACGTACTACTGGCCTACACCTTCGAGAAGGGCGAGGCCAGCGACTACTGGAAACGCGGAAACGGCTCGCTGGTGGAACCCATGTTTGACGGGTCAACAGGGCGTGCAGCAAGCATCGTAGCCAGTGCCGACAGGGCCGACTTCTTCCTGACACCGGCCGACTTCACGGGTGTGAACAGCTATACCCTCGACCTCGACCTGGCCATCGTACAGGGCAACAAGACGGCCTACTTCACTGTGATGAGCCAGTCGGCTCCTGACGAGGTGGCCAATAACTGGGGATGGTTCTGGGTGACAACGGAAGTAGAGGTGCACAACCCCTACCTCTTCGAACTGACCATACCAGGAGGAACCACCGCTACAGTGAACGAACAGATATTTGAGGGCGAGACAGAGCGCCAGAACCAGGGCACATGGACATTCACAAGCAGCCACTGGTATCACCTGACACTCAGTGTGGATGTGCCCACGGCCACAGTGAAATATCTGATGAAGGACAAGGCCAACGGGGCCACTGTACTGGAAGGAACCTACACCCTGCGCACAGGCGAAAGCCCCTTGATGAAGGGTATCTACGAGCGCAACAATCGCAATGGATACGACCCAGGTGCCATCCTGATTGACAATGTCATCATCACCAAGGAGGACAATGCCAGCGCCATCGAGGTCATCCACAAGCCTGAAACGGCTCCTGCCATCTTCTACGACCTGACAGGTCGCCGACTGAACGGAGTGCCTACACGCCCGGGCATCTACATTTCGAATGGGAAGAAGGTACTATACTAGCTACTAGTGACTAGTGACTAGCTACTAGTTACTAGCTACTAGTGACTGCTACTAGTTACTAGCTACTAGTTACTAGTGAGCTTTTTGGCACTGACTCTCCAGAGGCGGATAAGAGGGTGCCATGCGACACTAAAAGTGAGGGGGCAAATATACAAAAGCGCTTTTTATTGTTATTTTCCGACGGTCTCTTGTCATTCTGAGAGTAGCGAAGAATCTGATAACGTGTGCTTTATATTTCTGCTGATGTTTACAGATTTTTCGCTATGCTCAACAACTCGTCTTCACTTCGTTCAGACGAGTTATTGAGGACTTTGTCCGAAAAATGGCAAGAGACCGTCGGTATTTTGACAAAGCGTCTCATTTTTTACTGAGGCATCTGCATCTGAAGGTGACGCAATAGAAAAAGGCAGTATCTTCACAGACCCTGCCTTCCAAAATTATAATATTAACCTTAAATGTAAATTACATCATGATTAGGAAAGTGGGGCTTCCCCACTCCCCCTTTTTTTTACTTTTTCTTAGAGGATGCTCTTTACAACCTCCATCATGCCCTTCTCCTGGATGGCGTCGAGGTAACCCTTAACGGCATCGGCAAGGCCGGGGATGATGTTGAGGTCTTCGCCCCAGATGCTTTCAGCGGCAAGCACACCTTCAGCCACCTTCTTGGTGCAACCAGTAGCCCACAGGTCGGTGAGGAGCTGCATGATTTCGGGTGCATCGTTGGGCACGATTTCGGCACCGTCGGCACGTACACCACCCTTGTAGTAAGTGATGATAGCGGCCAGACCGAGCACGAGACCCTTGGGAAGTTCGCCCTTGCGCTCGAGGTAAGTCTTGAGGCCAGGGAGGTCGCGTGTCTGATATTTGGGGAACGAGTTGAGCATGATGCTGGTAACCTGGTGGTCAACGAAGGGATTGTTGAAGCGCTCGAGCACATCCTCGGCAAACTTCTTCAGCTCGTCCTTCGGCAGGTTCAGGGTCTCCATCAGCTCTTCGAACATAACCTTGTTGATGTACTTGCCGATAACTTCGTGCTGGCAAGCCTCGCGCACGATGTTCAAGCCTGCCAGATAAGCCACGGGTGAAAGTACAGTGTGGGGGCCGTTCAAGAGAGTCACCTTACGTTCGTGGTAAGGAGCCTCAGAGGGTACGAACAGTACGTTCAAGCCAGCCTTGTCGGCGGGAAATTCCTTGGCCACTTCCTGCGGAGCCTCGATAACCCAGAGGTGGAAGATTTCGGCCTGCACCACGAGGTTGTCCTCGTACTGGAGCTTATCCTGGATAGCGGCAATGTCCTTGCGGGGGAAGCCCGGCACGATGCGGTCAACGAGGGTAGCATATACACCACATGACTCCTCGAACCACTTGCTGAACTCTTCGCCCAGGTTCCAAAGCTGGATGTACTTGCGGATGCAGTCCTTCAGGTGATGACCATTCAAGAAGATGAGCTCACAGGGGAAGATGATGAGTCCCTTGGTGGGGTCGCCATTGAAGGTCTTGAAGCGGTGATAGAGCAACTGGGTGAGCTTGCCGGGGTATGATGAGCAGGGAGCATCGTCAATCTTGCAAGCGGGGTCGAATGCGATACCGGCCTCGGTAGTGTTGCTGATGACAAAGCGCATTTCGGGCTGCTCGGCCAACTTCATGTACTCATCAAACTGAGAATAGGGGTTTAAGGCACGGCTGATGACATCGATGCGAGTGAGGCTGTTCACCACTTCGCCCTTGTCGAGGCCCTGGAGGTTCACATGATACAGGCAGTCCTGTCCGTTAAGCATGTCCACCATACCCTTCTCGATGGGTTGTACTACTACTACGCTGCTATTGAAGTCGGCCTTCTCATTCATGTTGTAGATAATCCAGTCAACAAAAGCACGCAAGAAATTTCCTTCACCGAACTGAATGATGCGCTCGGTGCGTTCTGCCTTCGGGGCAGTTTGTTTGTTCAATGGTCTCATATTACTTTATATATATAAATATGGTGTTAATTTGTTCATTCCACCCATGCAGATGGATAAATATTCTAAATTACGGGCACAAATTTACGAACTTATTTTGTAACTTCAAATAAAATCCGTAATTTCGTGCACGATAACGGTGAAAAAATAGAATTAACCTAAATATTAACTTTTAATACAACAATTGTATGAAGAAATTCATGGATGAAAACTTCCTGTTGCAGACAGAGACTGCCCAGAAGTTGTATCACGAACATGCGGCCAAGATGCCCATCATCGACTATCACTGCCATTTGATTCCCAAAATGGTGGCTGATGACTATAAATTCCGTTCAATTACAGAAATCTGGTTGGGTGGCGACCACTACAAGTGGCGTGCCATGCGTTCAAACGGTGTGGCCGAGCGCTTCTGCACAGGCAAGGACACTACCGACTGGGAGAAGTTTGAGAAGTGGGCAGAAACAGTACCCTACACTTTCCGCAACCCTCTTTACCACTGGACACACTTGGAGTTGAAGACCGCTTTCGGTATCGACAAGGTGCTGAACCCACAGACCGCCCGCGAAATCTACGAAGAGTGTAACGAAAAGCTTCAGCAACCTGGCATGACCGCCCGTGGCCTGATGCGTCGATACAACGTGGAGACCGTTTGTACGACAGACGACCCCGTGGATTCACTCGAATACCACAAGCAGGTGAAGGAGAGCGGATTTGAAGTGAAGATGCTGCCCACATGGCGTCCTGACAAGGCTATGGCCGTAGAGGTTCCAGCCAACTTCCGCGCTTACATCGAGCAACTTTCTGAAGTGAGCGGTGTGACTATCAACTGCTTCAACGATGTGATTGATGCCCTGCAGAAGCGTCACGACTTCTTCGAGTCAATGGGATGTAAGCTGAGCGACCACGGTATCGAGGAATTCTATGCCGAGGACTACACTGACGCTGAAATCAACGCTATATTTAATAAGGTATATGGAGGCACTGAGCTGACTCAGGAGGAAATCCTGAAGTTCAAGAGCTGCATGATGATTGAGTTTGCCAAGATGGACCATGCCAGCGGTTGGGCACAGCAGTTCCACTACGGAGCCATCCGCGACAACAACTCGAAGATGTTCAAACTCCTTGGCCCCGACACTGGTTTCGACTCTATCGGCGAGTTCAACACTGCCAAGAAGATGTCCAAGTTCTTCGACAAGCTGAACAGTCAGGACAAGCTGACAAAGACTATCATCTACAACCTCAACCCCTGCGCCAACGAAGTGATTGCCACTATGCTCGGCAACTTCCAGGATGGCTCTTGCCCGGGCAAGATTCAGTTCGGTTCAGGATGGTGGTTCCTCGATCAGAAGGACGGTATGGAGAAGCAGATGAACGCCCTCTCACTGCTGGGTCTCTTGAGCCGCTTCGTAGGTATGTTGACCGACTCACGTTCGTTCCTCTCCTACCCGCGTCATGAGTACTTCCGCCGCACCTTGTGTAACCTCCTTGGCAAGGACGTGGAGAATGGCGAAATCCCCGCATGTGAGATGGAACGCCTCTGCCAGATGGTTGAGGACATCTGCTACAACAATGCCAAGAACTACTTCAACTTCTAAGAAGAGAAGAAAAGCCGTATAGAATTTCTCTAAAAAAAGAGAGTCCCGATAAGGGGGGCAGGCCATTGTGTCTGCCCCCTTTTTTATGGGTGTCCGCCAAACGAGTAAATATACTGTTATAGTATCCTTTCAAGGTTGTACAGGCTCCACCTGCCCGCACGCTTATTATCTTTGGTGGAATTTGAATCATGAGATTTGCAGAATAGTCACCCAAGGCAAGCAACACAAGAGAGAGAGAGAAGGACCAGTCAGAATCTGGTAACAAAAAAAGAGTGAAGGACCTGTAGCAACATCTGATAACAAAAAAAGAGTGAAGGACCTGTAGCAACATCTGATAACAAAAAAAAGAGTGAAGAATCCGTCAATGACTCTTCACTCTTCGTTGTTTTCCTTACTTCAAGGAAGGGAGATTATCCTCCGAAGTTGTCGTACATGATGCTGCTTTCCTCTACGCCGAGGTCGGTAAGCATGGCAACAACAGCCTTCGACATGGGGCCGGGGCCACACATGTAGTATTCGATGTCTTCGGGAGCTTCGTGATCCTTCAGGTAAGTGTTCAGCATCACCTGGTGAACGAAGCCTGCGGTATATTTCACACCTGCTGCATCTGCGGCTGGGTCGGGACGGTCGAGTGCCAAGTGGAAGTGGAAGTTGGGAAAATCCTTCTCCAATCCGAGGAAGTCCTCGAGATAGAACACTTCATTGAGGGCACGTGCACCATAGAAGTAGTGCATCTCGCGATCGGTTGTGTGGAGGGTCTTGGTCATGTGCATAATCTGTGCACGGAGGGGAGCCATACCGGCACCACCACCTACCCAAATCATTTCGCGCTTAGAGTCGAAGTGCGGGTGGAAGTCTCCGTAAGGACCACTCATAATCACCTTGTCGCCGGGCTTCAGGGTGAAGATATATGATGAAGCGATACCGGGGTTCACATCCATGAATCCGCTACGGTCGGCCTTCATAGGCGGAGTAGCGATACGGACGGTCAGCATGAACACGTTACCCTCGGCAGGATAGTTGGCCATAGAGTAAGCACGCACGGTCTCCTCGGGGTTCACACACTTCAAGGGGAAGAGGCCGAACTTCTCCCATGCGGGCAGATATTCGTCGCCAATGAGGCCCTTGTCGATGTCCTTGTCATAATCCATAGAGAATGCAGGAATCTTGATCTGTGCGTACGAACCGGGGAGGAAGTCCATCTGTGCACCTTCGGGAAGCTGCACCTTGAACTCCTTGATGAAGGTAGCCACGTTCTTGTTGCTGATGACAGTACATTCGTACTCCTTCACACCCATCACGCTTTCGTCAACCTTGATACCGAGGTCGCCCTTCACCTTGCACTGGCAAGCCAAGCGCCAATTGTCCTTGATCTGCTTGCGGGTGAAGTGTCCCTTTTCTGAATCGAGGATTTCGCCACCACCCTCTACTACCTGGCATTTGCACTGGCCACATGAGCCCTTACCGCCACAAGCAGAAGAGAGATAGATGCCCTGTGCCGAGAGGGTGTTGAGCAAGCTGCTACCCTGCTCTACCGACACAGTGTCCTTACCATTGATGGTAATATTCACATTGCCGCTGGGCGACAAATACTTCTTTGCTACGAGCAACATGATCACCAAGATGAGTACAATGGTGAGGAAAACTCCAATGCTCGTTAAAATCAAATTTATCATTGCTAAATTCTCCTTTCTTTATTAGATTTTCAAACCAGAGAAACACATGAATGCCATAGCCATGAGACCTACGGTGATGAACGTGATACCGAGTCCTTTCAAGGGAGCGGGCACGTCAGAGTAAGCCAACTTCTCGCGGATGGCGGCAAGGCCGACGATGGCGAGCAACCAGCCGATACCTGAACCGGCTGCATAGCTGAGCACTTCGCCCATGTCGTTGAACAGACGCTGTTGCATGAAGAGTGATGCACCCATGATGGCACAGTTCACGGCAATCAACGGCAGGAAGATACCAAGTGAAGCGTACAGCGAGGGGCTGAAACGCTCTACAATCATCTCCACCAACTGGACGATAGCGGCAATAACGGCAATAAAGAGGATGAATGAAAGGAAGCTGAGGTCAACTCCTTCCACAAGGGCATCAGCCTTGAGCACATAGTTCTCCAACAGGTAGTTGACGGGGAGAGTAACCAGCAACACGAAGGTTACGGCAATTCCCAAGCCAAGAGCTGTCTTCACATTCTTAGATACTGCCAAGTAGGAACACATTCCCAGGAAGTAGGCGAATATCATGTTGTCCACGAAGATGGACTTTATAAATAGGCTTAAATATTCCATACGTTATTTATTAATTTGCTAATGTGATGAATTTGCCAATTTGCCAATCATTGGCCTACGGCCTTTGGCTTTATACACATTATTTTATTTGCATATTAGCACATTTGCATATTAGCACATTTGCATATTTGCACATTTGCATATTTGCACATTAGCATATTTGCACATTAGCACATTGGCACATTAATTACTACTCTCTTGCAATTCGGGATTCTTTGCACGCTGGTACCAGATGATGCAAGCCACGATGATGAGCGCCATAGGAGGCATCAGCATGAGGCCGTTGTTCAGGTATCCGGCTTCGTAAGCCACCTCGGGGATGATGCGGATGCCGAACAAAGAGCCTGAGCCGAGCAACTCGCGGAAGAAAGCCACGATGATAAGTATCTTGGCATAACCGAGGCCGTTGCCGATACCGTCGAGGCATGACTCCCACGGGCCGTTCTGCATGGCAAATGCCTCAAGACGTCCCATCAGGATACAGTTGGTGATGATAAGACCTACGTACACCGAGAGCTGTACGCTCACGTCGTAAGCAAAGGCCTTCAGAATCTCACTCACGATAGTTACCAGTGCGGCCACAACCACCAGCTGCACGATGATACGGATGCGGTTGGGGATGGTGTTGCGCAACAGAGAGATGACCACGTTGGCAAAAGCCGTAATCACGGTAACAGAAAGTCCCATCACAATGGCCGGCTCCAACTGGGCAGTCACGGCCAAGGCTGAACAGATACCGAGCACCTGCACGGTCACGGGATTGTTCAAGCCAAGCGGAGTAAAGAGAACTTCTTTATTCTTTTTTGAAAACAATTGACTCATATTTTTAATTCTAAATTTTGAATTATGAATTCTGAAAAGCCGCATGGCTAATTCATAATTTATAATTCATAATTAATAATTATTTCAAAAACTTCTCATAGGGTTTCAGACAATCCTTCAGCATGGCGTCCACACCCTGTGAAGTGATGGTACCACCTGAGATGCCGTCCACTTCGTAGTCGGGATTGGCCACACGTCCGTTCTTCACCACGCTCAAACCCACGTTGGCACCGTCGAACACCTTCTTGCCAGCGAATTGACCCTGGAACTTGGGTGTAGTGATTTCGGCACCGAGGCCCGGAGTTTCACCTGCATGTGAAAAATAGACACCATAGACGGTGTTCTTGTCCTCGTTCAAGCCGATGTATCCCCAAATGGGTCCCCAAAGACCGGCACCATATACGGGGATGACGTACTTCTTCTGTCCATCGACTTCGCACTCGAACACGTGCAAGCGACCTTCAGCGATTTCACCTTTATAAATGGTGTTGAAAGCACCCTCATTAACAACGAGCGAACCGTCGGCCTGCACCAGCATGTCGCCTTTCACAACGCTGTTGTAAGTAGCCTCAGCATCCTCCACATCAGCGATGTTCAGGGCTGCCAGAATCTGTTTCTTCGTATCCAACTCCACATTCTTGTTCTGTTGTTCCTTCAGTGAAGAACTTACAAAAGCAAGCAGGAATGCCACGATAATGACCATTACCGAAGCATAGATGATTGTATAGCTATTACTATTAGTATTCATATCTTTTATCGGTAATTTTATTTGTTAGTATTCAATCGTTTCACACGGCGGTTGATGTTGCTCTGTACCACGTAGTAGTCAATCAGCGGAGCAAACACGTTCATCAGCAGGATGGCCAGCATCATGCCTTCGGGGTAACCGGGGTTGAGCACACGGATGATGACCGCCATGGCTCCCACAAGGAATCCGAAGATGAACTTACCTGTCTCTGTACGGGCAGAGGTAACGGGGTCGGTAGCCATGAACACGGCACCGAAGCAGAAACCACCCAATACGAGGTGCTGATACCAGGGCATCATGGCCATGTAGTTGTTCTCGGCACCAAAGGTATTGAACAACAGGGCCACCACTGAACCACCTACAAACACGCTCAACATGGTCTTCCAGCTGGCTACACCGCTCCACAACAGGAGGAAGGCACCCAAGGCAATAGCAATGACACTGGTCTCACCGATAGAGCCGGGGATGAAGCCCCACACCATATCCATGCTGAATTCAGGCACACCCACGGTAGCTGCATGACCCAGTGCCGTAGCGGCGGTGAATCCGTCGGGCAGGTCTTGACCAAGGCCGAAAATGCTCTCTGTAGCCACCCACACGGTGTCGCCTGACATCTGAGTAGGATAAGCAAAGAAAAGGAACGCACGCGCGATGAGGGCCACGTTGAACACGTTCATACCCGTACCACCGAACACCTCCTTGGCAAAGATTACGGCAAAAGCCGTAGCCACGGCCAGTATCCAAAGCGGACAGTTCACGGGCACAATCATCGGAATCAGCATACCCGAAACGAGGAAACCTTCCTGAATCTCTTCGTTCTTCAATTGGGCAATGATGAACTCAATACCGAGACCTACAATGTAAGAGACGAGAATCTTGGGCAACACGGCCAGGAAGCCATAGCCGAAGACCTCGATGAAACTGGCACTGTCCATCAGCCCTGCGGCCGTGTAGTGCTGGTAACCCACGTTGTACATACCGAACAGCAAGGCCGGCACCAGTGCGATTACCACAAACGACATGATGCGCTTCGAGTCGATGGCATCATGAATGTTCACACCCTTGCGGGCGGTGGTGTTGGGCACGAACAGGAATGTTTCGAAACCGTCGAACACCGAGCGCAGCGCGTGAAGCTTGCCTCCCTCCTCAAAGTTCGGCTTTATTTTGTCGAGATAATTTCTTAACGCTTTCATCTTTATTAATTCTAAATTTTGAATTATGAATTCTGAATTATTATCAATCACGAATTTCAGTCGTTATTTTTCTTTTGTTTGGAAGTAACAATAATAGAAGTCAACAACTTTTTTATTTCGACACAATCTTGATTCATTGAAGAATATTGCACTTCAGTCAGGAAGTTTGTCCTTTTCAAAAGGACCAACCAATAAAGGGTTTCTTCCGCTTCTTTCTGTGCAATGGCCAATTTATGAATAAAGTCCAAGTCCGATTCAGCAGAAATGGATTCACTGATATTTGCGCCAATAGAAGTGCCACAACGCAAAAGCTGTTTGCTCATTACTGCAGCCGCTCCTTTTTGGTCGAGGAAATTATACAGATTCACCACTCTGACCGAAAAATCCAAAGCCTTATCATAAACTATATTCTTCTTATTCATTACGACACGTGCCGAATGGCTTTAATTCATAATTGATAATTCATAATTCACAATTATTATCATTCCATCTCCTTTCTGAGTGCATCCAATCCTTCGCGGACAATGCGTTGCAACTCCAGTTTCGATGAATCTACAAACTCACACAGGGCAAAGTCCTCGGGAGCCACCTCGTAGATACCCAGTGCCTCCATGCGGTCGATGTCACCGGCAATGATGGCCTTCACCAGGTACTCGGGCATGATGTCCATGGGGAACACGCGGTCATACTCGCCACTCATAATCATGTGACGCTCACCACCCTTCACACGGGCATCCAGTGTGTACTCCTTCTTGCCCAACAACCAGCTGAAGTAGCTGCGGCTGGTGCTGTACTGGTCGAAGCGGGGCATAATCCAACCCAGCATTTCGTGTACATCGTCACCCTCGGGGATAACGGTCAGCTCCGTAGCATGAGCGCCCACAAAGCCTTCGAGCGAGCTCTTGTCGCCGGTCAGCACGTTGCCATTCACAATGCGCAGGTTCTTGCCCTCGGCCAAGCGGCCTTTCAACACGCTCGCAATCTGAGCACCCACCTTCACACGGGCGTATGCCGGAGTCTTCACCTCCGAACCGGCCACGGCGATGGTGCGGGTCAAATCCACCTGGCCCTTGTTGAACAGACGACCGATGAAGATAACCTCCTCGGCACCCAGTGTCCACACCACTTCACCCTTGTTCACGGGAGCCGTGTGGTTGATCTGTACACCCACGTTTCCTGCGGGATGCGGTCCATCGAACACCGTCACGGTCACACCCTTGGCCTCCTTCAGGGCAGCACTTGTCTGCTTGGCGCTCACGCCCAGGTAAGTGGGAGCCATCTTGGCCAGCGCGTCAAGACCTGTCTGGAAGTCAGCCTCCTGACCATTCAGCACATACTCGAACTCGGGAGCCAGAGGCTGAGAGTCGAAAGCCGACACGAAGATGGCACGGGGAGCCACCTCGGGAGAGGGAACCACGTCGTACGGACGCTGCTTGAAGAAAGCGAACAGACCTGCCTCCAGCAGAGCCTCCTTCACCTGTGCGCCACTGAGCGACGCCACACTCTTCTTGCCAAATTCCACCACTTCGTTACCCTCAGCAGCAACGCGCACGCTGAGCACCTTGCGGCGTGCACCGCGCTCAACCAACGTCACCTTACCGCTGACAGGCGAAACGAATTTTACTTCAGGGTGATTCTTGTCGATGAACAAGGGTTCACCCGCTTTGACCATCTGTTCCTCTTTGACAACCACCTTGGGAGTCACACCCGTGAAGTCATCCGGACAGAGTGCATACCCTGCCGCAGGCTTCACATCCAGCATCTCCCGCGCTGGTTTGCCCTTCAGATTGATGTCCAAACCTTTACGTAACTTTACTAAGTTTGCCATATAATTTATAAAAAATAGTGAATTTATCAAAAGATGGTGCAAAGTTACTTAAAAAAGGTGGGACACCGCACTTTTACGGCAAATAAAAAAGGGAGAAATAGAGAATTTTTTCCGCATTTCCCCTCCCCTTTCGCATTTCTTATCGCAACGACGAAGAATTGCCACGTCGGGATTGCAAAAGAACTCTTCTTTCTATGGCTATGGCAGATGGCCAATGGCTATGGCTATGGCCGATGGCGATGGCGATGGCGATGGCTATGGCCGATGGCCTTTGACCTTAGACCTTAGACCATCAGCCTTTGACCTTCGACCCTCATCCCTCAACCCCTCAACGCATCAACGCCTCAACCTCTCAACCCCTCAACGAATAAACGCCATCGTCCACCCCTTCTCGATGCTCCACCTGTCCACCTCGGCGGGTCGGATGCCACACTCCACACACGTCATTGCGGCTATGATTTTGGCGAACACCTTGTGCCCCTCCTTCGTTGCGGGCGATGGCAAGGGCTGACGCCCTGCCACCTTGTAATCCAAGAGCCTTATCACCGTGCGCAGGTATTCGCGCGTGTTGTTGCCGTCCTCGGGCGGTGCCCATCGGTGGATGATGTTCTCCAGTGTGTACGATTTGCCTGCCTGCCTCAGTCGGATGCGGTAAGTGTCCATCAGTTTCCATGCCGCGCGATAGCCGAAGGGCATGGAGGTGAACTCTTCAAATTCCTTGTCCGTCACTATCTCTCTTCGCCCCACCCACTGGCTTGTGCCGCGACGGATATTGAGGGGATTGTTATTGCGGATTCCTCTATTCATAATTTCACTTTTTGATAACTGTTATCTGTAATCTGTAATACATACTTGCGCGATTTCCATACAGCCAGCATGTTGCGTGCCTCCCTTTCGCCCCCGCCGATGCCAGCCATGCGTCTCACGTCCAGTGCCTCTTTCAGGGTGAAGGTGTCGGGGAGCATTTCCAGCAAGTTCCGTGGCCCGGGCTTGCGTCGGGCAGCTTCTCCTTCGCTCATGCTCTCCTCGATGTCCGCGCCGAAGAACTCCATCTTGCACCACAGGTCGTACTCCAGGCTCCAGCGCACAAACTCCTCGATGGCCTTCGACCACTTGCATCCGTGTGCCACGTAGAGCACACATGCCTTCAGGTAGGCAATCACGTTGGCACGGAACGAGAGGTTCTCGTACACGCGGCTCTGCGTCAGGCGTGCCCGGTCGGCACACTCCTCCTTCAGCTTCATGGCCAGGCGGTACGCCTCGGGACACTCCACCTCGCCTGTGGCCTTGGTGAGGCGTTCGATGTAGGGGCGCAGCTCTTCGGCAAAGGCCTCGTCGTAGGTGCCATAGACGGGCATTTCCGAGCCTATCTCCCGTTCGGGGATGGTGCAGAAGTTGATGCGCGAGACGGGTCCGTCGGTCAGCACCGAGCGGAAGTACCGCCTGCCCTTCTGGATGGTGGTCGAGGCATTCCAGTTGAATCGGATGGTCACCTTCTCCGTCACCGACCCCGCCCCCACGCGCGTCTGTCCGTAGCGGTTTCCCGGGTCGAAGGCCAGGCACATGATCTGGAACTGTTGCCCCCCTCGTCCGCTTCCGCGCAAGGCATCGAACTGGTCAATCTCGTTCATCTTCGTGTAGAGGAAGTGCCCGTCGGCCTCGGCCGTACGCATTACAAAGGCGGGATTGGTCATGTCTGCATCAATCTCTTGAATGACAAGTCCTTCGGGTCGCTTGCGCTTGTCCTTGTTCGCCCCTTTGGAGTTCACCTCGTTCTTCCACTCCCGTTCGCGTCTGAGGTTCTCCTCGTCGCGCAGGCGTATGTCGGCCATGATGTAGTTGATGGGCTGGCTGATGCAGTCCTTGCCCGCGCCCGTGCCCGCCATCAGCACGTTCATCAGTGTGGCCTCGTGCGCCACGTTGTCGATGTATCGGAAGGTCACCCGGTGCAGATGCGCCCCCAGCGGGGGAAACACCGCGTGAGCCACGGCAGGCTTGTAGAGGTCAGGCGTGCGGCTCAGCAAGAGGGTGATGAGGGGAGGCAATTTCTTGGGCATGGGGGGAAAAGACCCACCTGAATCCTCCCTGTGAGGGAGGACTTGAGATTGCTCCGCCTTCAGTGCTTGTAGCACCTTTGTCAACTTCATGGGCATGTATTTCCGTGGCTCGCGCAGGGCATTGTCGATGCACTGCATCTTCTCCTCCTGCGGAAATCCGTCGTAGTTGGGGATGGCGCGGTTCAATAGCTCCCTGTCGAAATTGAAGATGTGGCGCAATGAACACGCAAGGTCAAATATTTTCGTATTCCTGTCACCCTGTGTGGGAGGCTGGCCATCGCCCGTCAGCTCCCAGTATTTGGAGACGATTTCGCTACTGCTCAAACCGTGATACTCCAATTTTTCAGACGCGGATGACGCGGATGACGCGGATTTTTTTTCTTGAACACAGAGACACGGAGACACGGAGGATTTTTTCTTCAACTCCTGAACTCCTGAAGAACTATTTTTTTCTTGAACACAGAGACACGGAGACACGGAGGATTTTTCCTTCAACTCCTGAATTCCTGAAGAACTATTGTCTGAACTCCTGCACTCCTGAACTTCTGAACTCCTAAAAAGAAAGGGTGACACCCACAACACATACCCCCGTGGCACCGCAAACGAGCACCGTGCATAGTCCTTCACGCAAGCGTCGTACTCCTTGTCGCCCAGTTGGCGGGCCATCCATGCCTGTGCCTCGGGCAGGCTCATTCCTTGGGGGATGACGAACACCAGCCGGAGGCCTTCCGTCGAGGGCGACACATGGGCAAGCACGATGCCCAGCTGCTCCTTGCGAGGCTCCATCTCCGCCCATCGTCCGCGCGGGTCACGGATGTGGTCAAGGTCATAGATGGCGAGTCCGCTCGGCACGGCATCGTCGTTCTTCCTCCGTCCGCCCGGGAAGGTGGCGTGGAAGGTGAAGACGGGCAGGCGCTTCTTCAATTCCGCCTTCTTCGCCTCGAACTCCTCTTTCTGCATCACTCCGCGGGTCACCATTTCGCGTGCATCCGCTATCTCGGCACACACCATCCGCACTACGGGCGCATCCAGTGTCGCGTCGAACATTTCGGGGGTGCACTCGCGCACCACCCTACTGCGTACATTGTTACTTATTCCGAATTTCATAAATAATTCATAATATTTCGTTAGCAATTCATATTTATTCCCTATCTTTGTCCCCCAATCATCAAATTTATAATTGATAACCGTTATGCCAACCTCTATGCAAATCGGCTCGTTGAACGCCGAAATACTTCACAACCTCAGCACCATTGCCGACGATGCAGATATGCTCAATCGTGTGGCCAAATACCTGCGCCGACTCGTAAAGAAGCGCGAGGACGAGACATTGATGACCCGCGAAGAATTTCTCGGCAAGCTCGACGAGGCGGAAGAGGACATTGCGCAGGGTCGCGGACGTACATTCTCCAACATTGAAGACATGAACCGTTGGCTCAACTCGCTATGATGAATCAGACCTATACCATCACCTTCTCTCCCGAAGCAGAAAGGGGATTGAGCAAGCTGAAGCGGAGCGAACCCTCGAGTTTCAAGAAAGCGGTGAAGCTCTTGGGCGAACTCGCCCTTCATCCTAAGGTTGGCACCGGTCATCCCGAACCCCTCAAGGGGCAACCCGAAGGGCGGTGGAGCCGGCAAATCACCAAGAAACACCGGCTCGTGTACCGCATCTTCGAAACAGAGGTTCATGTTGACGTCCTCTCCACTTGGGGACATTACGATGTCAAGTAAAAATCAATACTTGTCAAACATCACATCCACAAAGTCACTGGCCCGTCCGCTCTCGTCGAGGATGATTTGCGAGGGCACGATGCCCGCCTCGTCCACGTTGATGCTTATTCTCATCCGCACATCCTCGTCCGTCACCGTGACGCGTCCGTGAGGCAGGCGCATGTACTTCGTGCCCGGCTTCTGTCGCCACGTCTTGCGGTGTTCGTGGAAGTTTCCCTCCGTAGGGTTCACCAGGGCCAGTGTGCCCTGAATACGTTTTGTACCGTTCAATAATGATGCATATACGGCATCGCTGATTTGAATATTTACTGTCATAATCTTTAACGTTTTTGCGAGAGAAAGCATGTTGGGAAGGTGGCCACCTTTTCCGAAGAAATCTTGCAAGAGTTCCCTCGCGCTTCCGTCTCAGATTGATAAATTGTTTGTTTTGATTTTTAGTTATTAAAGTTTCGCAAGTGGCCCCCTTATGCTCCAGCATCCTGACGGTCTCTGTCATCCTGAACGCAGTGAAGGATCTGTAAGGGGGTGTGTCAAAGCGCCTTCTTTTCATTCTTTAGACGCGGATGACGCGGATAACGCAGATAAATTATAACCTTTATTCGCCCTTTCGGCTCATCGAAAACCTCTTTTGATTTTTTCATTAGGGTATGGTCGGGTATAAT
>JAFXDL010000049.1 GCA_017516265.1 Bacteroidaceae bacterium | reverse complement strand
GGTCTCTTGTTTTTCTGAGCGTAGCGAAGAATCTGGTAACGTGTGCTTTAGAAATGCATTGCTTGTGTTTACAGATCCTTCACTGCGTTCAGGATGACAGAGACGGCATGAGCCTGAAAAATAATCATTCAGAAATTAAGGTTCTATAAATTTTGTCATTTTTCGGACTCAGTAGGATTCTCGCACTCTCCTTTATCTCAGTTTCAGTTTTCGCCAAGTGTCACTCAAGTTGCTTGACGGTGATGCGGTGGGAGTCTGCGGCTTGCTGTTCACCACGATGGCGCGACGGCTCACCTCCTTCTGGATATAGTCGCCCAGCTCACCGTAGGTCACGTTGCCCTTGGTCTCCTTCAGTTTCTTCAGCAGGTAGTAGGTGAATAGGCCGTGCCCTTTCTCTGTGTAAGGCCAAGCCGTTTCGTCGCCCTGTGCGGCAGAGAACACCACCATCTTTCCTTGCGGATCCGATTCGCGTGCCTTGATAGCCACACCGCGTGTGTTGGCCAGCATACCGTCGCCACGCTGCGAACCGCTGAAGCAGGCATCCAGGAACACCGTCACATTCTTGCAGGGCAGTTCACCCAATGCCTTGTAGAGTTTGTCCAAACTGTAGCCGGTACTGAAGTCGCTCCCCGAACCATCCACGGGCAACAGATAAGCCGTCTGGGTACTTTCGTCGGGCATACCGTGTCCGGCGTAATAGACGATGATGCGAGCATCGCCACCATATATACTGGCCACATTGGACACCCAGTTGACTTCGGACAAGATATTGTTAAGTGTAGCATCCTCACGATAATGGATATTCTCTTCAGGAATGCCTAATACGCTTTGGCAATAGTTGTAGAAAATACGCCCGTCGTTATGGGCAAACTTCACCGCTACCTCCGACTGGTAATTTTCGTTGGCTATGATGATGGCAAAGGTTTCGTTGTTCGAGGTCGATACGGTAGGAATATCAATGTCAACATCGGCAGGTCCAATGGGTTCTACTGGTTTCTTAACTTTAGGAGTACGACGTTGGGCAAGGTTGCTTTCTGGCTTCTTTGTGCTGATTTCTGTATAAGTCAACTCACACATCTTGCTTTCCGTATAAAGGTTATCTCCCAACTGTATAGTAGCATTAGGAAGCGTCAGGCTCTTCAATTTGGGACAATGCCCGAATGCACGGTTGCCGATAGAAAGAACAGACGACGGAATCACGATGCGCTTCAGTGAAGAATGCAGAAATGCATAGTCCCCAATGCTTTCCACGGTGTTTGGGATAATGATTTCGTCCACATTCCAGTAACCAGCAAAGGCCGCATGACCTATACTGGTAACGGTGTATTCGTAGCCACCTATTACTATCTTTTCGGGGATTTCAAGAGTTCGATTGGGCATTTTCTTGAAGTCTCTGATTTTTCTTCTATAATTATGCATAGGGTACTCCCTGTCATCAACCTTGTATTCCCTATCCACTATTTCTGCCGTCATGCTATTGTTGTCAAAAGAAACATTGAAGACTGTACCTGCCAAATTTAATTTATGTTGTGCATAACCTGCAAATACCATGCACATCAATACGAATGTAAATAATATCTTTTTCATAATCATTAGAAGTTATATGCGACACCTATACCCAAACTTAACGATTGGTGTGTTTCTTTATCATTAAGCATGATATCACGATCTTTAAGTAAAATTGGGAAACCGTACATTATTTCAGCTTGCAATGTGATATTATAAGAAAGCCGATAGTCCAACCCTATACCAAAATTTGTTGTTACTATATTTGCATAATATTTATCATCAGAGCTCTTATCATAGTCTATTACATGATTATAATAGATACCTGCAATAAAATATGAACGTACTCTGCTTAACGGAGTCAAATAAAAATTCATGTCCATACCCAATTGTAATGATTCATACTCATCCCATTTGTCTGCATCGTGGGGAAAAACATATTTAGCACTAGGAGCTAAACGGATATAATCCGTCAAGTTATATTGATACTTCATTCCTACACCAATGCTAAGTTGTCTTTCTGAATTTGGGTAACAAGCAGGTATTACATCCACCCCCACCGCCTGCATTCCTTTCTGTGCAAATCCACCGAGGCAGACGCTCATTGCTACGAGCAATAGTAATAATATTTTCTTCATACGCTATAAAATTTTAGATGTTAATAGTTTCTCTTGATTCAGACGTACAGAGTGAAACTACGATAGGAGTCGTGCTGTATCCTAAGAGCCTCGGACATAAAGAAGAAGCGCAAGCGCAACCTTTTTGTCCTTCGTCGTTGAGGTCTTAGGATACCCGATAATACAAAAGATATAAGATGCACCTGCGCTAACGCAGGCATCTGCCATCTTATTCTTATCGTATTATCTTGAAAGGTCCTAAGTTTCAACGACGATATAGAATAATAGCAAACGCTATGTCTTGTCCACAATGTCAGTCGTCAGGACGTGCCACTGCACGCATTGACGGGACAAAAGTAATACTTAATTTTGAATTAATGAATATGAATCCTGAAGAATTTGCAGAATATGTTGAAGAACATAGAATGGGAAGCCCCCCTCAATCCCCCCAAAGGGTGGAAGTCATGTCATTGCAATTTTCGTTCTCTCCCCCCTTTTGGGGGAGTCGAAGGGGGCTTTTCTTTACACCACCCGGTAATAAATCCGGCACTTCTATTCCATTCCTTTTTCACTGAAAGGAAAAGCGGTGCGATGGGTGCATTCCTGCATAAATATACCAAATGAAAAGGGTGCAAGGGTGAAAACGGAAAGTGCGTGTGCACAAGTGCCGCTGACCGTGTGCACACTTGCTGCTGGCTGTGTGCACACATACCACTATAGGTTGTGCACACGGACACCAGTGGTTGTGCACACGAGCGACAGAGGATGTGCATACGGCTGAGAGGGATGCATAAATATACAATCGCTCTGCATAAATATGCAAAACTGACCGCGTGAGAATCGCGTATATGGGTGCAAAGTTTCTTTTGGTTGAAAAATGGGCAAAATTTCAGTCGCTCCGTAACTGGCTGATGTTCAGCCTTGGAATGAAGTCGGTTCAGCCTTGGGATGAGGTGGCCTTAGCCTTGGGATGATGTCCGTTGAGGAATGCGCTTTTTCTGTATCTTTACATGAATGAGTGCAAAATGTTTACGGGGCGTGCCGAAGCGTTTGATTAAATGCCTATCGTAGGAGGGTGTGTCAAGATGAAACCATCCGTGCCTAAAATAAAAAATCTGTGCCTCTGTGTTCTAAATAATTTGTTTCGCTGAATTGTTACTTTTTAATGTCTTTATCTTAAAAATCCAAAAAGTTAATAAGGATTCGCGCGTGAATGTTCGCCCGTGCGGAGAAAAGAATGTATCTTTGCAACCTTTTTAAGAGATTGGTTGTATTAAACTGAGGAAAAAACAAAAATCAAGAAAAAACGAAGTAAAGAGACATGAACGATACGAAGAATTTGGTTCAGAAGATTGTAGAAGGTATTCAGGAAAAGAAGGGTAAGAACATCGTGGTGGCCGACTTGACCGCTATCCACGACACCATTTGCAAGTATTTTGTCATCTGTCAGGGAAACTCTCCCTCGCAGGTCAGCTCTATAGTGGACGAGGTGTGGGACTATGTGCGCAAGCACGAAGGTTCGCGCCCTACGGCCATCGACGGACAGGCCAATGCCCAGTGGGTGGCCATGGATTATTCGGATGTCATCGTACACGTCTTCCTGCCCGAGGCACGCGAGTTTTACAATCTGGAGAACCTGTGGGCAGATGCCAAGTTGGAGAAGATAGCGGATTTGGATTGAAGTTAATGTGCTAATGTGCCAATGTGCTAATATGCTAATGTGTAAATGTGCTAATATGCTAATGTGTAAATGCGTCAATGTACTAATGTGTTAATGGATGAATGGTTAATCAAACAATGTGATAATTTGCTGGGTGCTTATGCTTGGTGCCGAATGGTATTGGCACATTGGCATATTAGCACATTAGCACATTGCCATATTAGCACATTGAAAAAATATAAATTATGAGTGAAAACAATCAGAATAGCAATCCCCGTCAACCGAACAGGGGAGGAGGCAATGGCGACCCGAAGATGCCGCCTGTGCCCAAGTTTAAGTTGAACTGGCTGTACATGATTATCGGTGTGGCCCTTATCGTCCTTTGGTGGAATGGCAAGGGTGGCTCGATGGTGAAGGAAGTGGCCTATGACCCCCAGTTCAAGGAGTATATCAATCAGGGATATGCTGACCGTGTGGTGGTGTATGACGACCGCACGCTGAACATGTACATCAAGCCCTCGTACATCAAGGAGGTATATGGCCCCGAATCGTCCAAGATGGGTCCCCAGCCCTACGTGACGGTGCAATACGGTTCGGAAGAGAGCCTCGAACAATTCTTGGAGAAAGCGAAGGCCGAAGGGCACTTCAGTGGTTCCATCGAGTATGACAAGCACGAGGATTACATTGGTGCGCTCATCGGAAGCCTGTTGCCCATCATCCTGCTGGTGGTCCTGTGGGTATTCATCATGCGACGCATGAGTGGCGGAGGTGGCATGATGGGGCCTGGCGGTGTCTTCAGTGTGGGCAAGTCGAAGGCCAAACTGGTGGATAAGGACCAGCCCGACCGCATCACCTTCAAGGACGTGGCCGGACAGAAGGAGGCCAAACAGGAAGTGGCCGAAATCGTGGAGTTCCTGAAGAATCCTGGCAAGTTCACCGAACTGGGTGGAAAGATTCCCAAGGGCGCCCTGCTCGTAGGCCCTCCGGGTACGGGTAAGACTCTCTTGGCCAAGGCCGTTGCCGGTGAGGCCGATGTGCCTTTCTTCTCTCTTTCGGGTTCCGACTTTGTAGAGATGTTTGTGGGTGTGGGCGCCAGCCGTGTGCGCGACCTCTTCCGCCAAGCCAAGGAGAAAGCCCCTTGTATCATCTTCATCGACGAGATTGATGCCGTAGGCCGTGCCCGTAGCCACGGTGCCACCATGGGTGGAGGTAACGACGAGCGCGAGAGTACCCTCAACCAGTTGCTCACCGAGATGGACGGATTCGGCACCAATAGCGGTGTCATCATTCTGGCTGCGACGAACCGTGCCGATATCCTCGACAAGGCCCTGCTTCGCGCCGGACGATTCGACCGTCAGATACACGTTGACCTCCCCGACCTGAACGAACGCAAGGAGGTATTTGCCGTACATCTCCGCCCCGTGAAGGTGGACGATACGGTGGATGTTGATATCCTGGCCCGCCAGACACCTGGATTCAGTGGTGCCGACATTGCCAATGTCTGCAACGAAGCGGCTCTCATCGCCGCCCGTCATGACAAGAAGGCCGTGGGCAAGCAGGACTTCCACGATGCCATCGACCGCATCATCGGTGGACTGGAGAAGAAGACCAAGGTGATGACCAACGACGAGAAGCGCACCATAGCCCTCCACGAAGCGGGTCATGCCACACTCTCGTGGTTCCTCGAATATGCCAATCCTCTCATCAAGGTGACCATCGTGCCTCGCGGACGTGCTCTTGGTGCCGCATGGTATATGCCCGAGGAGCGTCAGATTACCACCAAGGAGCAGATGCTCGACGAGATGTGTGCCACCCTGGGCGGACGTGCTGCCGAAGAACTCTTCGTAGGGCACATCTCCACCGGTGCCATGAACGACCTCGAGCGTGTCACCAAGCAGGCTTACGGCATGATAGCCTACGCCGGTATGAGCGACCGCCTGCCCAACCTCTGCTACTATAATAATAATGAATACTCCTTCCAACGCCCCTATAGCGAGAGCACTGCCCAGCTCATCGATGAGGAGGTGAAGCTGATGGTGAACGAGCAGTATGCCCGCGCCAAGCAACTCCTTGACGAGCATCGCGAGGGACATGCCGCACTGGCCGACCTCCTGATGACCCGCGAAGTCATCTTTGCCGAGGATATGGAAAAGATTTTCGGTAAACGCCCCTGGACATCGCGCTCCGAGGAAATCATGGCTGCTGAAGAGGCTCCCAATGAGAAGGCCGAACGGGTGGAGGAAACGAGTGATGTTAGTGAGTAAGTTGGTGAGTTAGTGAGTTAGTGAGTTGGAGAGTTAGTTAGTGAGCCAAACTATTGTCTGCACTCCTACACTCCTACACTCCTGCACTCCTAAACCTTAAACCTTGAACTTTGAACTTTAAACTTTGAATATGAACTGGAAGAATTTTATTAAACGCACATTGACCGGCATCCTGTTTGTTGCCGTACTGGTGGGAGGTATCCTCTATAGCACCGTTACCTTCACGCTGTTGTTTGCCCTCATCACGGGACTGGCCGTGTGGGAGTTCGGCACACTCATTAACCAGAGTGGGAAGGCCGTCATCAACCGTCCCATCTGCGGATTGGCCGGTGTCTATCTCTTCTTGGCCGTCACCGGATTTTGTGAAGGACTTTATGGAGGCGAAGTCTTTGTCCCCTATTTGATAATGCTTATCTATCTGCTGGTGGCCGAACTCTATCTGCGTCGTCCCAATCCGATGGGCGACTGGGCCTACACCATGATGAGCCAGCTCTACGTGGCACTTCCCTTTGCCTTGCTGAGTGCACTCTATTTCTATCCGTTGCAGGTCATGCAGGGAGGCACGCCCACGGTGGCCATCACTCCCATGCTTCCCCTTTCGGTTTTCATCTTCCTGTGGGCCAGCGATTCGGGAGCTTATCTCGTAGGTTCGCTCCTTGGCAAGCACCGTCTGTTCGAGCGCATCTCGCCCAAGAAGTCTTGGGAAGGCTCCATCGGAGGTGGTTTGTTGGCCTTGGTGGCCGCATGGGCATTGTGGTGTTTCTTTCCCATCATGCACCTGTGGCAATGGATGGGCATGGCCCTGGTGGTTGTGGTGTTCGGTACGTGGGGCGACCTCGTGGAATCTCTGCTGAAGCGCCAGCTCGGCATCAAGGACTCCGGCAACATCCTTCCCGGCCATGGCGGCATCCTCGACCGTTTCGATAGCTCCATGCTGGCCATCCCCGCCGTGGTGGTGTATCTTTATACGTTGTCGATGCTCTGAGTTTTGCTCTGATGGTGCTCTCCCAACTTAATTTGCCTTAATCTTTTTTATGCCTTTGAATTTGGTGAAAAGAAAATAAATTCCGTTATTTGCAACAGATTAGATAGATAGAAGGATGAAACAGCATGTATTGGATAGCATCAAACGTACATTAACCCAGCATTTACCTGCAGGGGGACGGGCGTTGCTTTTTGGTTCTCAAGCGCGTGGGGATGCTCGTCGTGAATCAGATTGGGACATTTTGGTCATTCTTAATAAAGAAAAACTCATGCCCGATGATTACGATAACGTGACTTATCCCCTTACGACTCTTGGTTGGGATTTGGGCGAGCGCATCAATCCTATCATGTACACCGTTCAGGAGTGGGAGGCCAGCCGCATTACCCCCTTTTATCAGAATGTTAATAGAGAAGCAATAGTTTTGGTATGAGTTTAAGCGAAGAAGACAGATAAATCCTTGTCCGGTTGCAAATGGAAAAGGCGCGTACCTTTCTCTCTCAGGCTACAGACAGAAGTATTGGGATATAGCGTCAAACAGGTATTACTATGCTTGTTTTCATGCAGTACAGGCATTGCTAATCAACAATGGATTAAGTGTTCGTACGCACGATGGATTAATCACGGCTTTTGGCCTTCATTTTGTAAAAACGGGCAAGGTTGATTCTCGCTTGGGAGCATTCTTGTCGCGGATGGAACAGTTGCGCGAAAAGGGTGATTATAATTGTATTTATACCGTCTCTGAAGATGAAATCTCTACAATGGCAGAGCCAGCAAAGAAACTTATAGAAAAAATTGAGGAACTGCTAGGATAGAGAGATAGACGAACTCAGATAAAAACAAGGGAACTGCATTCTCCTTTTTCGGATGATGCAGTTCTCTTTTGTTTTTTCATTTTTCAGTTCGTCCGTTTTCGAACCATAATTTTAAAATCTTCATAGATTTATTGAAGAGCTGACAGTTCTTTGTAATACCTCTCTATATATGGTTTCAATTCAGGGATGTCCTTCTCAATGGTTCCCCAAAGTTGGGAAGGCTTGATTTTGTAATATCCATGCACCAAGACATGACGCATGCCTTCTATTATGTCCCAATCTACATCTGTGTGAGACTCACGGAATTCTTTGGTCAACATATAGACCGCTTCGCCTATGATTTCTACATGTTTTACAAAACCGTAAAAAAGTATAGCATCATTAGCAACTTCCTCAAATTTATAGCGTTCCTTATTTTCCAACAAAATATTGATGGAATTCAGTATATGCTCCAGTCGGCCTATATCCTTAATCTTTTCTCTCATATATCAAAATCTTATCATGATTGACACTTTCTGCTGCAAAAGGAAGAAGACCTTCGTCCTCAACAATATCAACCCGTCTGCCTAATAATTTATTCAGTGAACACATGATACGGGATATAGTGAACAGCGTAATCTGTTCATCCCTTGCATACTGCACCAGTATGTCCACATCGCTGTCTGCTGTCTCCTCACCGCGCGAACATGAACCAAAGAGCCATGCCTTGTTCACAGGCTGACTTGCTAGGTACGTTTGGATTTTAGGAATCATCTCCTTTACATGAGCACTGAGCATACTTCTTTCTTTTTACTTTCTGCCACAAAAATACACTTTTTCTTCTAAAGAAACAAACAATGCTGTTTTTTTATTAGGAAAATGACCTTGTAATAGAGAGAGTATCGCAAATATGGATATGTGAAAAGGGTATAAAACAAGGGAACTGCGTCATCCGAAAAGGAGGATGCAGTTCCCTTTTGGGGAAAGGGTGGGGCAATAGCCTACTCTTTCGTGAGGTTTACGATACCATTGGCTTCTGACAAACACTTTCTTCCTAGGATGAAGTGTAACCTCTTGTCATTATCGCCTGTTCCTTTCCTTTGATCTCATAATATAGCTTGCAACTCGTACAAGCCTCGTTGCCTCATCCTGTGGATGCTTCAACGGTTTTGATGAAAGTTGCAATTGTTGTATATGTTGATGTTGAGTCTCAATACGACGATTACAACTATTACAATTATTCCAAGTATGATGTCCATAGGGCAAAAACTTTTAAGTGAATAACTAACTCATCTAAAATCATATTACTTTGATCTAATCTCCACACGCCTTTTCTATCTGTCACCTGGAAAAATATGGGAGCTGTTGGTCCTCAAGAAACCAATTTTATCTATTGTATAGAAGATTTATTCCCATGCTTACTTATTCTGCTTTTGTCGCGGTTGTCATAGGCATCATGGGAGTTGTTTTAAATTCTTGCGTAAGCGAACAAAAATAGACTCCCTGAAAATTTTCATCTTTAACATGAGTTATTACTATTCTTAAATTCTCTGCGATTTTGAGACACACAATGTCTCCTACTTTAAACTTCTCCATAATAATTTATATTTCGTCTTTCGATGATTTATTTCTCTTTTTCCAAATGATTGAATAATTAAATGAATCAAATGCGTTGCGCTTTTATTCTGTGACGGGACGAACGGAATGGCCTGTGTAACGGTTGCTGCTGCTGAAATAGGCTTCATCGGGATTATAATCGAGGAAGTAGAGGTTTCCCACGCCAGATGAGCTTGATTGAGTTAATTCAGCAGAGAGGTAGCGGCCATCCGAACCAGGGGTTGGGGGAGTCGAATCTCTGAAAGCGTTGCCCGTAGCGGGCAGGAAGATGCTATTGCCGTTAGGACCGGTGGCGAGTTGGCCATTAACACCATTTTGTATAGTCCACGTCCAAGAACAATTGTTGACTAGTTCTTCGATTTCCTTACGAGTAGGCATACGCCAACTGCCGCCCCATTTAACATGGGCCACATCGTCTTCTGGATCAAGAACAGTCTTGTTGTCCACTACTGGTGCGTATGTGTCATATTTGTTATACTTGGTCCATGACTGTTCTGTTCCATTGCACCACTTATACGTTTCCCAAGAGTAAATCTCTTTCTCTTCTGTCTCTCCCCAAGCATAGTAGCCGCCATACTCTTCTGGGCTTTCGGCCCCCACATTGTAGCTTGCCCATTTCACAGAAAGGCCAAGGTCAACGGCTATAGGCCCTGACGGAATCAATGATGCAGTCATTTGATAAGCCGTTCCTTCTTCAAAATTTTTGGCATCCATTGTTCCTTCAGCATTACCGACTTTTACCGTCAATGTCTTGCCCGTCATATCCACCGGTGCCATCATGAAATATACCGTAACAACTTCGTTGGTGGCTGTGGTGGTCACATCCTTCAAGTCAATATTCAAGCTACTTGCCGTTTGGGTAGATACGATAGTGGGAGTGGCTGTAGTCAAATCTATATATCCTTTCTCCACAAAAAACTCTTCATCAGCTGAAAGGGTGACAGAAGAGAGTGTTCCTGCATTGGGCACAGTAATCTTCAACTGTACCAAGCAACCAAGGTGCTTGAATGTGAAATTCACACCACCGTTTTCGGCAGTAGTGGCACTGGCTGCCATGAAGTCGTATGCACCAAGATGGGCGGTAGAGCCGTTACCTGTTTGCGTCTGTCCCGTATAAGAAACGGGGATTTTTGTCTGGTCAAGATACATGTTGCCGATGAAGGGGTAGTAGGCGGCGTATGTAGCCGATGACTTCAATGCCCATCCGCCTCCAGTGAAGGTGGCACTGTTGGTACCTGCCCCTGATGTCATAGGAAAATAAACTTGGCTACCTTCGTTTGGAAAGATACCTACGGTGTCATTCGCGGCCCACTTGAAGGCTGCTCCGCTTGAACCGATTCCAAAATCGGTGCGGGTGATGGGATACTCAAAATCGGTGGCTGTCATGGTGATGCTGTTCACATCTTCTGTAGAAATGCCTGCCTGAAGTTCGTCCTCGTTGCTGCAAGCTGACAAGGAGAGTAGGAGCGCGCACAATGCTCCTGACAATAAGTTCTGCTTTTTCATTGTCTTTGTTATTTTAATTGATTACTGATGGTTTTTCTTCTTATCCCCAAGGCATGTCTTCACCTGTGCCTGTCGGATCGCTCGTCGCGAATCCTTTTTCTACATGTACTTCGATTACTTCCACTTGTGGAGCCTCGTACTGGTTGACATCCACAAACATTTCATGTTGTTGTTTCATAATAACAAATCGTTTTCTTGTCCTCCAGCTACCACAAGGACGTCCTTGGATGCAAGAAGCGTGGAACTGTATGCCACGTCCTAATGTGAAGGTGGTAGGAAAAACCTTTGCGAACAGATGTGGTAATAGCAGCTCCACGCATACGCATGGAGACCATTACGCCGACTCTTGTTCGCTGTGATTAAGTTTCCTACGCTTTTCACATACAAGATGAAGACATAACGCCTCTTTTTCTAACAATGTCTTGGACATGGGTTTCCCCAATCCGATGCAAATATAGGGATAATTTGAATAAGTAGGATAAAAAAGATGGAAAAAATCAAGAAAGAGTGCTTTTGTTTATGAAAATCCCTAATCGATCTCTCTTAAACTTCCACCGAACTTTAGGAGAGTTTCCGCTCGTGTGCAACTGCGCACCATATCGTGCATAGGAGAAGTTCGGTGGAACTTTAGGATAGATTCATCGGAACTTTAGGAGCGGTAAAATGGAGAAATTAGAGTTGGTTTCTTCACATGGGGACAAAAAAAGGGCTATGCCTGAGTTGGCATAGCCCTTTTCCAATCAAGAGAGGAATGGACGGGAGGGGGAATCAGAGTGGATTGTTACCGTCGTCACCTCCGCTATTTCCACTGTTTCCCGAGCCATCGGAAGTGCTTCCGCTTCCCGAAGCGTCAGAAGCCTGGTCATCGCTGTCGATGCTGTACTTGATGCTGCGGGCCTTGGTGCTCAGCTCTTTGCAGGGGAAGAAGCTGATGCGGATGCGGCGGACACCCACCTCTTCCCTGTTCTCGCTACTGCGGCTCTTTACGGCAGGGAGGAAGGTGCCGAACCCTTCGAGGTTCACACCGTGCCCCTCTTCCAGCCATCCGACCATCGAGTCGATGACGGAGGAGAGAATCATGCGCACATGAGCCGGGCGGGAGCCGGTGTCCTGAGCCACATACTCCGAGAGCTTCTTGGTGTTGATGACATCGCCGCGGTCGGCACTTGCTACGTACATTTCGGTTTTCGTGTCACTGAAGTTCAGCGTACGCTTTGACACTTTTACTGCAATACCCATATAGTTAAAAAGTTTTAGGTGATGCCAGTCGGGATTTTCCCTGTCGGCTTACGGGTGCAAAGATACAACCGTAGGAGAGGTGCAAGTTCCGTTTCGTTCCGCATGGTTCCGCATTGTTCCGATTAGTTCCGAAAAGTTCCGCAACTAATCATTTTCGGAGAGTTTTAGGGATGATATATTTGAGAAAGACATAGTACGTTTGTTAATTCCGTCTGTCATTTTGTCTGATTGTAGTCTCTAGTTGGTGTCATTCTGTCTTCTTTTCTACATTGGCCATCCTTTTGTTGCTCCCTCTATCGGAACAGCGCCTGCCACGGAACAAAGGATGTGGGGCGGATGTTTGAGAATTGAATGATGAAAAGAATGAAAAAGAGTTGTTAACTTAAAAAAGGAGAAGAACGTATGAATTTCAACAACTTTACAATCAAATCGCAAGAGGCGGTGCAGGAGGCAGTGAACTTGACTCGTGCACGCGGACAGCAGGCCATCGACCCGGCTCACCTGATGGCTGCCGTGATGAAGGTGGGCGACACGGTGACGAACTTCCTCTTCCAGAAACTGGGAGTGAATGCACAGCAGATTACCCAGTTGGTGGAGCGTCAGATGGACTCGCTGCCCAAGGTCAGCGGGGGCGAACCCTACTTAAGCCGCGAGACTAACGAGGTGCTCCAGCGTGCCGTGGAACTCTCCAAGGAGATGGGCGACCAGTATGTGGCCCTGGAGGAACTGGTGCTGGCACTGCTGGTGGTGAAGAGCACCGTAGGCACCATGCTGAAGGATGCCGGAGTGACGGAGAAGGAACTGCGTGCCGCCATCGGCGAACTGCGCAAGGGCGGACGGGTGACTTCGCAATCGAGTGAGGATACCTACCAGTCGCTCAGCAAGTATGCCATCAACTTGAACGAGGCTGCCCGTTCGGGCAAGTTGGACCCCGTCATCGGACGCGATGAGGAAATACGCCGTGTGTTGCAGATTTTGAGCCGACGCACGAAGAACAATCCCATACTGATAGGCGAACCGGGAACGGGAAAGACGGCCATCGTGGAGGGGCTGGCCCACCGCATCCTGCGCGGCGACGTGCCCGAGAACCTGAAGGACAAGCAGCTCTACTCTCTCGACATGGGAGCACTGGTGGCCGGTGCCAAGTACAAAGGCGAGTTTGAGGAACGACTGAAGGCGGTCATCAATGAAGTGATCGGCTCTGACGGACAGATAATCCTCTTCATCGACGAGATACACACCCTCGTAGGTGCCGGAAAGGGCGAGGGGGCCATGGATGCGGCCAACATTCTGAAGCCGGCCTTGGCACGTGGCGAACTGCGCTCCATCGGGGCCACCACGTTGGACGAGTATCAGAAATATTTTGAGAAGGACAAGGCACTGGAGCGCCGTTTCCAGACAGTGATGGTGGATGAACCCGACGTGCTGAGCAGCATCAGCATCCTGCGCGGACTGAAGGAGCGCTACGAGAATCACCACAAGGTACGCATCCAGGACAATGCCATCATTGCTGCCGTGGAGCTGAGCAACCGCTACATCACCGAACGCTTCTTGCCCGATAAGGCCATCGACTTGATGGACGAGGCTGCAGCCAAACTGCGTATGGAGCGCGACTCGGTACCTGAGGAGCTGGACGAACTCTCCCGCCGCCTGAAACAGTTGGAGATTGAGCGCGAGGCCATCAAACGCGAGAAGGATGAACCTAAACTGGCGCAACTGAACAAGGAGATTGCCGAACTGAAGGAGCAGGAGACCGCGCTCAAAGCCAAGTGGGAGAGCGAGAAGGGACTGGTCAACAAAATCCAGGCCAACAAACAGCAGATAGAGCAACTGAAGTTCGAGGCCGAACGTGCCGAACGCGAAGGCGACTATGGCAAGGTGGCCGAGATTCGCTACGGGCGCTTGCAAGCTCTGGAAGCTGAGATTGTTTCCATCCAACAGGAGTTGAAGCAGATGCAGAGCGGCAATGCCCTCATCAAGGAAGAGGTGACGGCCGATGACATTGCCGATGTGGTGAGCCGCTGGACGGGCATTCCCGTGAGCAAGATGTTGCAGAGCGAGCGCGAAAAGTTGCTTAACCTGGAGGAGGAGTTGCACCTGCGTGTTGTCGGGCAGGACGAGGCTATCCGTGCCGTCAGTGATGCCGTGCGCCGCAGTCGTGCCGGATTGCAGGACCCGCGCCGTCCCATCGGCTCGTTCATCTTCCTGGGAACCACGGGTGTGGGAAAGACGGAGTTGGCCAAGGCACTGGCCGAATACCTCTTCGATGACGAGCAGCTGATGACCCGCATCGACATGAGCGAGTATCAGGAGAAGCACAGTGTGAGTCGTC
>JAFXDL010000048.1 GCA_017516265.1 Bacteroidaceae bacterium | reverse complement strand
TTTTATTGTACTTATCGTGTAGATGCATTGAAAGTAGGCGTTTATACTGTTTATTGTGATGTGAATTGTTGGTATAATAGATCTGTTGCAGTTACTAATATAATATATCATATTGTCGTTTCAGAAAAGCCTAAAGTCACCTCTATCAGTATTCCGCAAACTCTAACACTGAATGCAGACGACACTTATACTTTTTCACCTGTAATTTATGAAACTGGGGCTTCTACCACATTGATATGGACAAGCAGTAATCCTTCTGTTGTATCAGTAAGCGACAAGACTATTACTGCAAAAAGCCCTGGAACTTCATTGATTACTTGTACTGCATCCAATGGCGTATCTGCCCAATGTGTGGTTACTGTCAATCCGAATTATGCGACTCATATATCTTTGAGTCACGATGAAGGAGAAGTTGAAATAAACAAAACGATACAGTTGACAGCAAATGTACTTCCTGCAAATGTGACCAATGGTACTGTCAGTTGGAGTTCCTCAGACGAAAGCGTAGCGATAGTGAGCACTTCGGGACTTGTTGTTGGAGCTTCAGAAGGTTGGGCTACAATTACAGTATCAACAACCGATGGCAGTAACTTGAGTGCCAGCTGTCTCATCCATGTTGTTCCGCCCACTATCTTGGCCACGTCGTTGACCTTTGATTCTGCCAATATGGAACTGGTGCAAGGTGACAATGCTACGTTGACACCGACGTTGCTTCCTGCCAATGTATCGACAAAGGCTTTGGAATGGGTATCAAGTGACGAGAGTATTGCCACTGTAGATGCTGAAGGAGCGGTGACAGCCATCAAGATAGGAAATGCAGTGATTACCGCCACCACTACAGACGGAACAGCCTTGTCAGCTTCGTGCAACGTCAGGGTGAAGTCGAAAAGCGTGGACGAATTTGAAAACGTTGTCTATTTCAATGATGCCACAATGCTGAAAAACAGTTCAACCACACTTGCCCTGCAACTGAAGAACAGTGCCGACATTACGGCTGTCCAGTTTGATTTGGCTTTGCCCGAAGGAATGACCCTTGTACAGAATGCAGCCGGTACGGCATACGACATCACCTTTGAGGAAGAACGTGCCGATGCCACCACGCATACACTGAGCAGCGCTCTGCAAGAAGACGGAACCCTGCGTGTGCTCTGTTACTCGACGGCCAACGAACTCTTCCTTGGCAATGAAGGAGCGGTGCTCTATTTCCCCATCACTGTAGGCGAGTTGCAGAGCGGAGCGTATGACCTCATCCTGCAAAACATTGTGATTACGGACAAGGAGGGCGGAAAGACGAATATTCATGCTATGGGCTCTGTGCTGAATGTGGTAGAGACCACGCCGGGCGATGCTAACGGTGACGGTGAGGTGGACGTGGCTGACATCGTCAACATAGCCAACTACATCTTGGGCAGTGCGGCCGAAGGATTCCTTGCCGAAGCCGCCGACTATGACAGCGACGGCACTGTGGATGTGGCCGACATCGTGAACATAGCCAACTATATCTTAGGAGGTAATACTGCCAGTGCAAATGCCCTGACTCGTGCAATACCTTTCGCCACCCGTGCGGCTGTTGGCGGTTATTCGCTGGAGGTGCTTCCTTTTGTGCTTGAAGCAGAAGAGTCAAAGACCGTGACACTGGATTTGTACAATCCCGGTGTAGAGTTCACCGCCTTCCAATGCGACATCTATCTCCCCGAGGGATTGACCATCGACAAGAACCGTCGTGGGACGGCATACAACTTTACGTTCAACACAGACACCGAACGTACCGATGCCACCTACCACACACTGAGTAGTGCGCTGCAGGAGGACGGCTCTGTGCGCGTGCTCTGCTACTCGACCGCCAGTGAAATCTTCTTGGGCGAAGATGGTGCATTGCTGAACATTCCCGTGACGGCCGATGCATCGTTGGAAAGCGGAGTGTATGAATTCTCCATAGCCAATACGGTACTTACCTATGTGAACGGTGTGAAGGTGAAACCCGAAACCTACGCGGGAAGCATCGTTGTAGGCAATGGAGGCGAAGTGAAGGAAGTGAAACTTCATGGCAGATACACGGCCGGTGTACTCACCGACTTCTCGGCATCATTGGCGGACAATGCAGGAGTGACAAGCATAGATCTCACCGATGCAGTGGCTGTCGATGCAGCACGGTCACTCACTACAGGCAATCCCAACACACTGGTATGTCTGAAAGAAGGAGACGCTCTGTCCAATGCAAACAACGTTGTGTGTGGTGAAGAGTGCAGCAACCTTGTTCTGACCGACGGCTACGATTTCCATGCTCCCGCACAGTTCATGGCAGCACAGGCAAGCCATACACGGGAACTTGCGGCTGGCAAATACGGAACCATCGTACTGCCTTTCGTACCTGATGCTGCAACTCTCAGCAACTATACGTTCTACGAGTTGAGCGAAATGGGAGCCGATGCTGTGACCTTTGCTGAAACGGATGTTGTAGAAGCTGGAACCCCGTATCTGTACAGCCTGAAACCTGGAGCTACAACTGGTGCTGCCATTACAGGAGGAGAAACTGCCATTACAGCAGAGTTGTCGCCTGTGACAGTAGGCAATTGTCAGATGGCAGGCTCGTATGTAAGCGAAACCATTGACTGTGCATCATCATTGGAATCGTATTATGCATATAGTTCGGCTGGAAACGTCATGAACCACGTCACCGTGCAATTGGCTGTGAAACCTTTCCGTGCTTACATCAAGAAAGCGTTTGGTGCGGCAACCTCACGGATGAAGATATACATACAAGATCCCAAGGGCATCCATCCGATATCTGCTGACCAGATTGAAGGATGGCAGGATGATGCCATCTACGACCTGAGCGGCCGTCAGGTAGCAATGCCTGTAAAGGGGCAAATCTACATTATCAATGGAGAAAAGAAAAAGTATTGAATAATCAACCCATAAAAAATAGAAATCATGAAAAAGAACTATGTAGCTCCCGAAGTGGAAATCATTGAAGTCGCTGTAGAAAAAGGTTTTGCTGTCTCTTTGGGATATGGAGAAACAGAATACGGCGAGACAGAATGATGAACTTTATTACCTTTAAAGGTTTACTTTGGTAATATTGTTTGTTTTATAAAAATAGAATCCCCACAACCCTTTTCATTGGATGATTTCGATGAAAGGTTGTGGGGATTCATTTAGACGAAAACCATATCTCCTTATTTCTCCTGCAAGAATCGGAGTTGTGCCTCCAGCATTTCCAGACAAGGCATGGCATAGCCTGCGCGGTGTGCTTCGGCTATGGCATTGGAGTAGAGGTAGTCTATCTCCATGGGGCGGTGGAAGTCATAGTCCAGCTTCATGGAAGGGGAGTAGGGGGTCATGCTCAGGGTCATCTCTATCATGCGGTCTGCAAAACTCTCGTCCAGGCCTTTTACACCCAAAGCTTGTGCTGCTCCGATGACTTCCATCATCTGCCGACGGATGAGTTGCATGGTGGCAGGATTGGCCAGCAGTTGGTTTGTCTGGGCATTCATCACCACGGTCATACCATTGAAGGGCATGTTCCATACTGCTTTCTTCCAACGGGCTTCGTGGTATTCAATGGAGGCTGCCTTGATGCCTGCTTCGGTGAAATCCTGTATCAGACGGTCAACAATCTGTTGGTTCTTGCATGAATAGTTTCCAATGTTGATACTGCCATAGCACTGGTGGTTCACCCGTCCTGGCTCGGTCTTGGCTGAACAGATGAAGGCCAACCCTGCTGCCAGGTAAAGATTGGGGAACTGCTGTTGCAGGATAGGTTCGGGGCCTATGCCATTCTGGATGAGGAGTACCAATGTTTCGGGGTGGAGGAGTGGGGGGAGCAGTTCCTTCAGCATGTGGTTGCGGGTGGTCTTCAGGGCCACAATCACGACATCCACTTTGGGCATGTCGGCTGTTGTGTGGTAGATATTCGGGGCATCCAGATGGAAAGAGCCATCGCATGAATCCACCTGCAACCCATGTTCATGTACATAGTCATAATCGCTGTGCAGCAGGAAGTGCACTTCATTTCCTGCATGTGCCAACCGGCCGCCATAGTATCCTCCCACAGCTCCGGTGCCTATAATTGCATATTTCATTGATGTAATATTCAGGTTTTCTTTGTTGATAAGTGGGGGAGTCTTACTTTTTTTTCTTTCTTCTACCTCTATAGCGGTTGCGCTGTTGCTGGCGGCGGTATTTCTTGATTTTGTTGGTCAACAAGGAGATGAAGAGTACTCCTATGACGGCAAAGATGAAGAGTACAAGGCCTGCATTGAGATTGTCACCCTTGACACGGCTCCACATTTCAAGTACTTTTTCAAGGTCTTCCTTGTTACTGAAGTCGCGGATGACAGCACAACGCTCTATCACTTCGCGGCTGGGGTATTGAATGGGGTCCACCTGTACACTGTCGGCATGAGGACCAAAGAAGTAGCTGAGGTCAGAGACGGTTTCGAGTGTAGAGTCAATCTTCTCTTCAAGAATCTCATTGGTTGCAACAGCTGAGACGTAGCCAATGGCATCCATATTGCGCAGGGCTATGTCTGAGCGACACATGTAGTTGATGAAGTAGCTGGCAGCTTTCACATTACGGGAGTATTTGGGAATGACCCAACCGTCGAACCATACATTGCTGCCTTCCTGGGGTACTACATAGTCAAGCTCCACACCTACGGCATCAGCTTCCTCTATGGCCCATACGGCATCACCACTCCATGTAAAGTTTATCCAAGCCTTACCTTTGGTCATCATCTCCTTACCGAAGTCAGCTTCCCATCCGGCAATGTTGGGCTTCATCAGTTTGAGGTATTCTTCGGCAGTGGCAATGGCTTCGGCAGAATTGTCATTCATCAGTTGCTCCACGGTGACTTCCCCTTTCTCCAACCGTTCGGTGTTGGCATAGATGATGGCTGTGCCATAACAGTCGCGGTAGCTGTCCTTCATCAGGATTTTATTCTGGAATTTAGGTTCCCAAAGGCTTTTCCAAGTCATGGCCTCCTCTTCGGTGACAAGTGATGTGTTGTAGAGTGTGCCGGCTGTACCCCACATGTAGGGCACTGCATAGTCTGTCACACGACGTCCGTCGGTTATCATCTTGTTCAGTTCATCTTGAATATAGGGGGCCAAGTTGTGGATATAGTCGGGAGTCTCTCCAAAATCGCGGTTGATGGGGAGCAGCATCTCCTTTTTCATCATACGCTCGATGATGTACTCTGAAGGACACACCACATCGAAGTCCTCATGGCCACGCTCAATCTTGGTGAGCATCACCTCATTGATGTCAAACACTTGGTAGATGACCTTGATGTCTTCTCCTGTCTGTTCTTTGTACCATTCAGGAAACTCAGCCAGTACATCTTCGTCGATGTAGTCGGCCCAGTTATAGACTTTCAATATTTGGTTTCGTTCTTCTTGTGAACGTACGCAACTGCCCAGGGTGAGGAGGGCAAGGAGGAGGGGAAGGATATATTTCATTGTCAGTGATTTAGTGAGTTGGTGGGTTACTAACTACTAACTCACCAACTCACTAATTTATTCTTGTTTCTGTTTCTCTGCCCGACGATTGATGACAATCAGAAGGACTAGTACAGTGACAAATATGATGGTAGAGAGGGGGCGCAACTCAGGAGTGAGACCACCCTTGCGTGCATCAGCATAAATGTAGGTAGAGAGGGTTTCCAAACCTTCGTTACCAATGGTGAAGATGGTGACGGCAAAGTCATCAATCGAAAGGGTGAAGGCCAGGATGAATCCACTAATCATGCCAGGTAGTATTTCGGGCAGAATCACTTTGCGCAATGCTTGGAAGGGAGTGGCACCCAGGTCGAGTGCAGCCTCATAAATGTTGGGGTTCATCTTCTTCAAGCGCGGCATCACACTGAGTACCACGTATGGTGTGCAGAAAGAGATGTGAGCCAGTACAACAGTGGTGAACCCTTGTGAAATGCCAAAGCTGACAAAGAGCAGGAAGAGGGAGACACCCGTGATGATGTCGGGATTCATAATGGGGATGTTGTTCACAAAGTTCATGGCTGCACGCTGACGGCTACGCAAGTTGTAGATGCCAATGGCAGCAATGCTTCCCAAAGCTGTAGAAACAGTGGCTGCTATCAGAGCAATGAGAAACGTGTTGATGATGGCATTGGTCAGCGAATGGTGCATTCCTCCAGAGAAGAGTGAACTGTAGAGGTTGAACGAGAAGCCTGTCCAATTGCCCAACACCTTAGCTTCGGTGAACGAGAATATCATGATTATCAATATTGGCGAATAGAGCAATGCCAATAGCAGCCACAAGTAGCCTTTAGCCAGAATCTTTTTTATCATATCACACCTCCGCTTTCATTTTGTACGTTGTCCTCGTCGTTACTGAAGAATGACATGATGGCGATCAGCAGCAACATGATGAGCGACAGGGCCGCACCATAGTTCCACATTCCGTTATAAATATTCTCCTGCACGGTGGTACCGAAGAGTTTGATGTTGTTCATTGTCAGCAATTCGGCAATGGCAAAGGTGGATACCGTAGGCATGAACACCATGAGGATACCACTGAAGATGCCAGGCATGGATAGGGGAAGTACCACTTTGGTGAATACCTTCAAGGGATTGGCCCCCAGGTCTTGTGCTGCTTCTATCAGGCTCTGATCCATCTTTTGCAACGTGTTATAGATGGGGTAAATCATGAATGGCAGGAAGTTGTACACCATACCGAAAATCAAGGCTCCTTCGCCCAATGGCAACTTCAAGAAGTCAAACAGTGCCACGGTGGCAAGTGTACGAATCAGGATGTTCACCCACATGGGCAGGATGAAGAGCACCACCATTGTCTTGGAGGTGTTGAATTGTTTTTGACTCATGATATAGGCTGCCGGATAACCTAATAGCAGACAAACTATGGTGGTTATCATGGCTATACCTATTGAATAAATGAATGTGTTGATGGCCTCGGGATGCATCATGAACTTGCGGAAGTTACTCAAGGTAAAAGCCCCCTCCTCATCGGTAAAGGCGTATGCCACAATGAGCACCAACGGAACAACCACAAACACCAGCAGGAAGATGGCATAGGGTATCGACCAGCTCCTGCGGCGCATAAAGAATTGAGACAGCTTGTTTAGCATGGTTTGTTCTTTTATATAAGACCCTTCCCCTTGTCCCTCCACAAGGGAGGGGAGTAGAATGTCTTGTTTGTCATAGCAGTACTATCTACTCCTTCCCCTTGGAAAAGGTTGGGGCTGGGGTCCGCTTCTTAATT
>JAFXDL010000047.1 GCA_017516265.1 Bacteroidaceae bacterium | reverse complement strand
GAGAGGAAAAATCTTTTCTGTTTCGCACTCATATTTCTTTCATTTTGTTATTTGAAGCCGCAAAAGTACATAAATTTGATATATAAACAAAGAAAAACAGTGTTATTTTGTTCACTACATATGCTTTTTTTCCCAAACTCAGGCTACAAGCTATGCTTTCGCTTGAATCCAACGTGGAATCAGGCAAATGCTCAGCGATTTTTCGTTTCAAAAGCAAAGAAGCTGACCGTCACTATTCGGTGATTCTTTTTTATAAAGGTCTTTCGCCGAATTGTGGCTGCTGACCGCAAGTGCGTTAATTCTCCTAAAAATTCCTTTCGATAGGGATTTCGGGACAAAGAGAGAGAAAAAAGGATAGGAGATATTTCAACTTTTAGCACGACCTTTGCGTTGTCAAAAACAAAGAATCAAAAACAAGGAGGATTGAATGATGAAGATGAATTTTAAAAACATTGTGGAGGACAGTAACCACATCTACGAACAACTGTCACAAGGAATCAAGTATCTGTATCACGAATTGCAGGAACTGACCCGCATGGACGACACCCAGCTCTGCCTGGCCATCTGCCAACTGATACGCGACGGACGCATCAGCCAACGGCAAGAGGACAACCTGGTATATTACTTGAAAAGGGTATAATTTTTAGGCACGGATTACACGGATAAATTCCGCGAAATCCGTGTAATCCGTGCCTAATTATTCTTTGGGGATACTTACCTACTCAACACGCGCTCCAAAAGCATTATAGACGGCATCGCCAAGGCGAATCATCAATTGTCCGTCTCTCAGAAATTTCGTTGCACGGAGAGGCGTTTCTGTATTCTCGACCACAACAGATTCAATGCCATCCACCACACGCTCGCCAGCCTCCAGTTTGAGACAATCGTACATGAAGCCACCATTCTTTCCGTTGCCTGACATGGTAAGTGTCACGGTGTTCTTGCCTACCCTCAACGATGATGCAGGGAAGGTGCACCGCATGAGCTGATGTCGGCCACTCTGTACGGCACTCCGATAGATAGCGGCATCGTTGAAGCCGGGTTTCCAGGTTGCCCGCGTGGTTCCGTTGACCTTCACACTAACCGTAGCACCTGCATTGGTGGCTCCTGCCAAAGAGGCCGTCAGACATGCTGTACCCGTATAAGCCTTGTCGAGGGTGAAGCTGATGGTCCATGTTCCTGATTTCGTCTGAGCGTAATACCAATCGTTTGCAGGATTGCTTTGGCCAATGGTATAGGTGAGCGTAGCAGGCACCTTATCCCACAAACCATACTGGCGCAGACTGCCCGAAAGGTTGAACTCACTGGAACGACGGTCGTTCTCACCGATGAGCCACAACTGATTGCTATAACGTTCGGGAGTCCAATTGATGGTTTCCAAGTACTGTTCGCCTTCGACCACTTCAATGTCATTCATCTCCAACATATCAGTGACATCCCCCCTAGTAGCATAGGCATACAGTTGGTAGGTACCAGGGCGTACATGCTTCAGTTCAAAGTTACCCTGAGCATCGGTCAACGTCCAGAACTGATAACCGCGTGTATGCTCTATGGGATCTTTTCCCTTCTCCTGAGCCAGAATGATACGTACGCTATCGACGCGCTGGCCTGTTGTCAGGTGAAGATTTCCCTTGACCGTACCCCGCACCTTGGGATAGAGAGCATGGTCAAACCATTGGAAAGGCCACTCCTCCTGTTGCTGTGCCGCCATCAGTCTGGCATCGTTGATAGGCCCTGTGATTTTCGGAGTTTTCATATTGGAGTATATCAAAAAAGGCCCATAGAGTTTCTGTTCACCATCAGCCAGCACCATAGCCGAACCACCCAAGTGTTCACCCTGAAGCATCTGTATGGTGATGGGGGATTTGCTGGTAGCGTGAACCATCAGTTCCTGCCGTTCAGGCCCTCCATTAATCCATTCATAAGAGACTGGGATATTCCATATACCATAGTATTTGTCCGAAAGTCCGTGCAACGTATCACGGTCTATGTAGTTGGCCCAATTGTACTTGGTATAGATGCTTCCGTCTTCCAGATAATACGTGGCATCCATGATGGTATTTTCCTCGCGCTCAGCCACTCCCATCTCAATATTGGAGGGGATGGTACCATTCATGCGCCAATCGACATACCCCTCCAGCAAGGTACTGGCAAGGCGCGTACAGACACGAGCCTCTTTGATGGGTTCGCTAGCCGATGTGGCTGTACCTGTAGCCACTACGTAGGTATAAATTCCAGCCACATCCTTGCGCATGATGTACCCTTGTTCAAACAGTGTGTTTCCCGTGCCTCCGCTATAGAGCACTTCGCACATTTCGGGCGTATTCTTCACCACTGTGACCTTCGTGGGCGAAAGCGATTTGTTGCCCTGAGCTGTTGTGTAGTCGAAGTAGATACCACTAGAACCCAGCAGTTCTTTCGACTGGTTGAACTTATAACTGCTCACCCTTCCGTTAGAACCTATGGTGACAACAATCTTGCCATTGTTCATCGTCACTTTCATACCATCCACTTTCATCGACACGTCAGTGAAATCCGTGGCCGAAGCCACGGATACCAAACATGAAACAAAGAATGCAGAAAGCATCTTCTTTGTAGCAAATAATTTTCTTTTCATCAGTCAGTCTGTTTATGTATTCTATTTATCTCTGCAATGTCACACCTAGCAGGCCGATGACCACATCGTTGGAGAGTGCCTCCACTTGCAGGTGCTTCAATTCCTTCTTGCCATCGAGCGGGAGGTCGTAGAGTGTGGCTGCACCACCTTCGAGCACATTGCCAAAGATGCCCGTACTGTTGAGGTCAACTGAGTGGGCTGCATCTTGGGCATCGCGTCCAAGCTCGGCACTGAGCGTGCGGCTCACCAAACCCGTCTTCAGATGCAAGCGATAAGGACGTTTGGCCTTCAAGCGGAAAGCAAGGCCATCGTCATAGAAATCCTGTTCGATGGGAATCCAGCTCTCGGGATTGATGAGCAGGAGCGAATCGGCCGAACCGTCCGTATAGGCCACACGCACCACACCGTTCTCAATCTGACTCTGCATGGCATTGGTACTTCCGGCCATCATCAAGTAAATACGGTTGGCCTTGCCCGTCAAGGGGATGGTATTCACCGAGGGGAAGTTGTCCCAAAGCGTGGTGAACACCACATTGTGCCCCTTCACAGGTGTAAGGAAAGGTACACCCACCGAAGTCTCCAACGTCTCGGCCACACGCAAAGCGGAGTCGTTCAACTCAAAGGTAGCTTTCGGATGACACCACTCGCCTATACCCTGTACGGGAATCTGCAACGTAGTGCGCTCAGGACGCGGTGAGAAATAACGCGGTTGGAACAGGTTGGTGAGCGAATCGTTCACATAACCGGCCAGAGAAACAGGCTCCAACTTGTCAGCCTTTACGTGTTCGAACTGGGAATCAAGGATAGAATACAGCAGACCCTCCCCCTGCCCCTCCGCAAGGGAGGGGAATGAATTGTTCTGCCCATTATTCGTTGGAGTATTCACTCCTTCCCCTTGGGGAAGGCAGGGATGGGGTCTGCCCTTCCAAGCCAACTCCACCTTCAAGTCATACACCTCCTTGGCAGGAATCACCACCTCCATCATCGGGTAATCCACATAGCCGGGAAGTTCGCGCCAAGTGACAGCCTCTCCATTCACCTTGGCTTCACTCAATGTCTCGCGATAAGCACGCACCTGAAGAAGCAACGTATCTACACCAAAGTTCTTGTCCAAATGAATTTGATAAGTATCGTCTGAACTTCCGGACTCCTGAACTTCTGAACTCCTTTTATAGGCATACGCAATATCCGGTGTCTTCAGCGAAGCTTCCTCCCATGTCTTTGGGAAACCAGGACGAAGCACCAAGCGACCGGCCAAGCGGTCGGGAAGCACACCATAAAGCCCCTGAATATATACACGTGAAGCCACACCTACAGGGTCGCCAAAGTCGCGATAACACTCGGCACGCGCCACATCGTAGTGCGAAATCTGCCCGAAGTTTCCAGGACTTCCACCCATATACATGCCATCGAGCATCGAACTCTTCAACAGATGGTAACCCGCCTCGTAACGTCCGGCCATCCAATAAACCAACGCCGTGTGCATCACTTCAGCAAAGGCCACATTGTTGATACTCCATGCGTAGGGTTGCCAGTTGGTGGTAGAAATGGTGGCATATTGCTCATACCCGAGACCGTCAGCCTTGGCATCAAGTCCTTCAGCCACTACGGGGATGTGAGGTATTTCATTATCCACATACTGTGTAGCACGATAGCGCTGGAGAGGAGTGCCCACTTCACTGTCGATGGTATGATAGATGGTCCATACAGCCGGACTCTTGTGCAGGCGCTGGTGTCCCATCAGGTCCTTGTACTCAGCCCACACACCTTTGTCCTCCATCCACAAAGTTTCATCGATAGCCTTATAGATGCGGTCGGCCTCAGCCTGATAATGGGCTGCTTTCTCGGGCATACCCAACCCTTCGGCCAGGCGTGCAGCCATGCGGTTGGCACGATAATTGAGAGCGGTAGAGTGAGTGGCCGCACCACCATTATAATAAAGAGCATCACTTGCCCAGATACAACAATAGGCATCGTAGAGACCGTCACCATCGGGGTCGAAGTTACGCTTTTCCCAAGCCAAGTGGCGCTCAATGACAGGCCAAATCTCACGCACATACTCCCAATCGCCCGTCCAATTGAGGTGCCACAGGAGTTCATCCATGTAGTTGAGGTTCATGTCGTAATGGTGCATCTGATTGTCACGGTTCGGATTGCGGCAGATGTATCCGTTGCTGTACATCTGCGTACCCCACTTCTTGACCGCACGGGCAAGATTGAGAGCTGAATCCTGCATGGGGTGCTGATAGATGGGCTCAACGTCTGTCACCTGCGAAGCGGCATAGGCATTGAAATGCTTACGGGCGCGGTCGTGCCAACCAAGGGCATCACCGGCATAAGCCGCACGCCATCCGGCCAACGGCATACGCCAACCGATGGCACCGTGAAGCCACGTAGTACCATCCCACACACCATCAGCAGCCACGGCCAATGCTCCACCTACGGTATTGAAGTAGGGATCGGGAGTCGTGAACTGAATGCGTCCGGCCAACGCTGCACGCTGCTCTTCAGCTTTGGCAAAAGCATCTGCCATGGAAGAAGCATCCTCTGCAAGACCAATCATTACATAATAGTCCTTCTGTCCATTGGCCTCCAATGGCATTGAACCGACGAGAATGGGATGCGCAATCGATGTTTCAGCAGCATTATCCACGTTACTATTGTCTGAACTCCTGAACTCCTGCAACTCCTGAACTTCCGACAATTCCTTCACCTCATGCACAGCTCCTTCGGGGAAGAATCCGTACACCGTGTATTGTCCATACTTGTTCTTGATGGATTTCACACTGAAGTTGTTTCCGGCAAGGGCATATTCATTATCCTTGCAATACTCAGGCAACAAGTAGAAACAATCGTCGCGGTCAACGCCCATATCGCCTTCGCGACTGAAACGCTTGTTGGCCACACCACCAAACTGCCATCTGAGTGTGGCATCCTCGGGCAATCCGTCAGCAGTAATCTTCCACACACCGGCATCTTCATCCATCAAGGCAAGTACCTCCATGTGGATGCTGCCCTCGCCCAAGAGCGGGTCAGTAATGTGATAGATGCGCTTACCAGGGCGATAGCGGCACTCTATGCGCTCCGCATCGTTGAGTGGAAGCTCCTTCTCCCCCACCCTCACCGAGAAAGTGAGGTTACCACCCATGCGTGGCAGATAAAAGGCAAACTCAGGCACATCACTCGTCTCCACACGGAAGCCCGTATGTCCACCATACAAGGCACGTGTAAACCGGCGGTCGCCATTCACTATCACAAAGTCCTCCCCATCGGGTTGGTAGCGCACGGTGCGCTCATACTCCATCTTTTCAGGAGTACAACTTACGCCCATACCTCCCATCAGGAGAGCGCAAGTCAATGCATAAAACAGTCTTTTCATAATTTGGTATATATTTATTGTTTCTCTATTTATTCGGAATCATTAGAAAAGCGCATATCCATTTCAGATATTCGTCACGCCAACTTTCCTTGAATTCTATGTTTTGAGATTCTTGGACCATAACTATCATTTTTAATAGCGTTATCTTCATTTCTTCTTTGCCACATACCTTTGTTGTGGAGAATTAGGGACATCAGGAATTGTTCTTTCCAAGAGACCAGAATCAACAAGACTATTGATGAATTTCAATATATTCTTATGATGATAAATTACCCCAATATGTTCCAATATCTCACGACTACTTCTCGGTACAACACAAAAAGCT
>JAFXDL010000046.1 GCA_017516265.1 Bacteroidaceae bacterium | reverse complement strand
TTTCTTCAATATGCAGACGGCGCTTTCGTCTAGCGGCTAGGACACATGCCTCTCACGCATGGAACACGGGTTCGATTCCCGTAGGCGCTACCAAAAAGCAGAGCAGTTACTCGCAAGGGTAACTGCTTTTTTGTTACATTTGTATTAAATCTGTCTATTTTTCATGGTTATTTAAAGGTTATTTCCTACCTTTGTGGGGCAAAAAGAAAAATCTAAAGCATGAATACCTATAATAATATTACCGCTGAAGAGATACAAGAGGATATGCGCTACCTGCAACTGTTGGCGCAGAACTATCCGACCATTGCTGATGCCAGCACAGAAATCATCAATCTGCAAGCTATCCTGAATCTGCCTAAAGGCACCGAACACTTCCTGGCCGACCTGCATGGTGAGCACGAGGCCTTCCAGCACGTGCTTCGCAATGCCAGTGGTTCGGTGAAGCGGAAGGTGAATGAGATATTCGGCAACACCCTGCGCGAATCGGAGAAGAAAGAGTTGTGCACACTCATCTACTATCCTGAACAGAAACTACAACTGGTAAAGAGTCGTGAAAAAGACTTGGAAGATTGGTATATGACTACGCTGAACCAGTTGGTGAGGGTGTGTCAGAATGTGTCTTCCAAATACACACGCTCGAAGGTTCACAAGGCATTGCCCCAGGAGTTTGCCTACATCATCCAGGAGCTGATGCACGAGTCGTCCATAGAGCCAAACAAGGCGGCCTACATCAACGTCATCATCAGTTCTATCATTGAGACACGACGGGCCGACGATTTCATCATAGCCCTGTGCAATCTCATCCAGCAACTCACCATTGACCGTCTCCACATAGTGGGCGACATCTATGACCGGGGCCCGGGAGCACACATCATCATGGACACCTTGTGCAACTATCACCACTTCGATATCCAATGGGGCAACCACGACATCCTCTGGATGGGAGCCGCTGCCGGAAATGATGCCAGCATGGCCAATGTGTTGCGCCTCTGTATGCGCTACGGCAATCTGGCAACATTAGAGGACGGATATGGCATCAATCTCCTCCCCTTGGCCACCTTTGCCATGGAGACGTATGCCGATGACCCATGTACACTATTCGGACCCAAAATAGATGAAAATGACACGACGCACAATGCCAAGACACGTCGTCTGATGGCTCAGATGCACAAGGCTATCAGTATCATCCAATTCAAGTTGGAGGCTGCCATCATCAGTCGTCGGCCAGACTTCGATATGGACGACCGTCGCCTGTTGCATCATATCGATTTCGACCGGGGCGTGTTTGTGCTTGATGGTAAGGAATACGAAATGAACGATACATTCTTCCCCACCGTTGACCCGAAAGACCCCTATCGACTCAGTGCTGAGGAAGAGGAAATCATGCAGAAGATACACCATTCATTCGTCACCAGCGACAAACTGAAGAAGCACATGCGCTGCATGTTGAAGAACGGTTGTATGTACAACGTATGCAATTCCAACTTGCTTTTCCACGCTTCCGTGCCCTTGAATGCTGACGGCTCGCTGAAGGATGTGCTCATCAATGGCAAGTATTACCGTGGAAAGGCGATGCTTGAAAAGGTGGGGCAACTCATCCGTTCGGCATTCAATGAAGACACAGCACCGGAGGAACGTCTTTTTGCACGCGACTATATGTGGTATCTGTGGTGTGGCAAGGATGCAGCTCCCTTTGACAAAGACAAGATGTCCACCTTCGAGCGGTACTTCATCAAGGACAAGGCCCTACACAAGGAGACGAAAGGCTATTATTACACCCTGCGCAACGATGAAAAGGTGTGTGACATGCTGCTCGACGAGTTCGGAGTAGAGGGACGCCACCGCCATATCATCAATGGGCATGTGCCTGTGAAGACTTTGAAGGGAGAGAACCCCATCAAGGCTGGCGGTAAGCTCTTGGTCATCGATGGTGGATTCAGCAAAGCTTACCAGCCCGAAACAGGTATTGCCGGATATACCCTCGTCTATCATTCGCGCGGCATGCAGCTCGTACAACACGAACCTTTCACTTCCACTCAGAAAGCCATTGAAGAGGGGCAAGACATCAAATCGACAACCCTTTTGGTGGAGTTGAGCCAGCAACGCATGATGGTGCGCGATACCGATGAAGGACGTGCCTTGGCCAAGCAGATTACCGACCTCAAGCGATTACTCGTTGCCTACCGTAGCGGCTTCATTAAGGAAAAGGGGAAATAAACTGGAAGAATAGCCTCACTCCTTTTGCGGGAGTGAGGTTTCTATAGCTTATAGTATCTATGCTTCCTATAGTGCTTATAGTATTTATAGTTCCTATAATTTTAATTATTGTTAGTCTAGAATTATGATTGCTCAAACAGATAAGGAGAATTCTTTTCTCCAGCTTGTCAAAGCCCGCTACTCAGTGCGCAGTTACACCGACCAACCTGTGGAGCAGGAGAAACTGGATTATATCATGGAGTGTGTGCGTCTGGCTCCCTCGGCTGTAAATTTCCAACCGTGGAGATTCTACATTGTCCAGAGTACTGAAGCAAAGAGCCTGCTTTGCCAATGCTACACCCGCGAATGGTTCGCCACTGCACCGCTCTACATCATGGCTTGTGCTGACCATACCCAGTCGTGGAAACGTCGGCATGACGGTAAGGACCATGCAGATGTAGATGTCAGCATTGCCGTCGAGCATCTCTGCTTGGCCGCTACCGAGCAGGGACTTGGCACTTGCTGGGTGTGTGCTTTCGATGCCTCTTTATGCAAGAGTCTTTTCGAATTGCCCGAACATATCGAACCTGTTGCTCTCTTTCCCATCGGTTATCCTGCTGATGAGGTTAAGGAGAAAAGCCGTAAGGCTATGGAGGAGATTATTTTCAAATTGTGATTTTTTGTCAAGGTGTGTCAAAATGATGCCTTTTGTTTTTCTTGGGCACGGATTTTTGACACACTCTCTCAAATAGGAAACCACACGAAGACAGCCGCATCCCACAGAGCATGGCTCAGAATGATGGCAGGCAGATGGCGGGGGAAGAAGCGGTATAGTCCGCCCCATGCCACTCCACAAACCAGTGAAGACATGATGAGCATGAAGTTCAGTGAGGCTATGTGTACCAGCGTGTAGCAAGCGGTGGTGATGATGAATCCCATGTTTGCATTGTATCGCATCATGAATCGGCGTTGCACATATCCGCGCCAGAAGATTTCTTCGGCAGGGCCTATAAGAAATAGGAGCAAAAGGCTCAGCACCCAAGGATTTTCGCCTGCTTTCATTCCATAGATGAGATTCACCTGTGGACGGGCGAAGGGGAAAATCCATTGGCTCACTTCGTTGCCCACCCAAAAGACACACCATAGGCCAATGGCAATGGTGATTCCTAAGAGACACTCTTGTATTATCCGAAGGTAGAGTGGGGCAGGTTTGTTGGAATCTTTGGGGTTCTTAAACTCTTCAGTGCTCTCCATCCGAATGGCAAAGAGGGAGAGCACGGTGAGAGTGAGAGCTGACCCTGCCATTGTCCACCAGAAGGGGACATGGGGGGCTGTCCAAGGGGAGAACATCAGCGTCCATAGCAGGAACGCCAGTATGATAAGGGACCACACACGCTTCATGACAGTTGGCTGGCTATTGTGAATGAGACAATGAGCAACAGACTGAATAGCAACTGTAGTTGTGCAGTGCGTTCGTCCAAACGTGCAATAGTAGAGGTGTCCCCTTCGGTGCAGTGGCGCATCAGTTGCAGGTTCTTCCATGCATTGGGCAGAGCCACGAAGGAGAGTAGCGTCAGGTAAGGGAATACTCCGCAGGCGGCACAAGCAGCCACGCAGACAAAGGGAGCCAGCATGTAGAAAGCATAGAGTGTCTGTGACCGTTCGTGGCCCAGATTCATGGCTAAGGTCGTGATGTCAGCATTGCTGTCGGTGTGTACATCCCGTGTGTTGTTGCAATGCAGGATAGCTATGGTGATACAACCTAGTGGGATAGCCAATAGTAGAGTAATACTCTGTAATCCTCCAGTGAAAACCAACGAAGTACCCCAGCAGGGTAACCATGCATAGGCGACACCAATGACTGCATCGCCTAATGCGCGGTACTTCATGTAAGGGTAGAGCAGTACACATAAGACACCGCCCAAACCGTACCATAGCAGTTGCCACGAAGTGTAGAGCATCAGTCCGATACCTCCCACGAGTGCCACAGCAAGTAGTCCCATGGCAAGGCGCTTGATTTCTTCGGGACGAAATTCTCCGCTTGTCAGTGTGGTGGCACCGGCAGTTTCTGTCGTATCTACCCCTCGTTGGTAGTCGTGGTAGTCACTCCATGTGTTGCCTGCAGCATGAAAAATGATGATGTTGATTAAGGCCCACACTCCAGCAAGCCAGTTAAGATTTTCGTGTCCTGCCCAGTATAGGTAGGCCATCGTGACGGCTACGGGCATAGCGCTGGCAGGGAAACTCCACGGCCGTGTAGCATGTAGCCACTGTTTCATTGAATGATTCATTTTGATTGTTGATTATTTTTTTTTACGGTTTAACTTCTTTGGCGAATTCGGAAACAAACGCAATTAAAATACCATTTATTTTTTATTTTCTTTCAACAGAACTTCAGTCAGAATCAGTTTTGCGGTAGTCGTATCTATTGCTGTAGCTTTATCAGTATAAACAAAGGTTGAGTTGCTAATGTTAATGTCATGAATGCATTGCTGCCCATCTATACCTTTAGCCTTGATAGCCGTCTTAGCCTCACGACAAGTAATACGATCAATGTGTATATCTTGAAAAGCAGGCATCCATTTCCCGCGCTCGGGAGCCAATGTTTTCATCAGGCTATTCCCTTTACGATTCTCATAATCACATTGGAATACAATCGCTTCTTCACGAATATCAGTCATTGCAATATCGCTGATGAAGATTCGTTCCGTTCGTCCTCCACGATCTGGAGCACTTTTGAAACGCAATCCTGTGTTAGTTCCGGAATAAGTATTGTGACGAACCACGATGTCGCGCATACCACCTGCAGTATTGCTGCCCAATACAAACCCACCGTGCGCATTGTAAACCTTGTTATTCTCTACAACAATATCCTGGCAACCGGCCAATTTACCTTCTTGCGGTTTGCTACTTTTCAGGCAAATACCATCGTCACCCACATCAACCGTACAGTTAACGATAAGAGCCTGATGACAATCGCTAAGGTCAATGCCATCTGCATTTTGAACATTCCAAGGAGCTCTGACTGTAACACCGTCAATGGTTACATTGCGACAATAGCACGGATGCAGATGAAAACGTGGAGGATTCTGCAAGGTAACATCTTTGATAAGCACATTCTCACACTGATCCAAATGCAAAAGGTCGTTCCGCATGTGCTCTTGTCGTTTCGCATTCTGTGCTATATCTGCATAACCCGACTTCATTTGCCACGGATACCAAGTTTCACCACCGTCGAGTTCCACACCGCCCATTTCATGGTAACGTTTCCATTCCACGTCACTCATTTTATTACGCTTAATGTAGCGCCACTGTTGCCCGTTACCATCGATAACCCCCAGCCCCGTAATAGCAATATTTCTCTTATTTGTTGCATTGAGACAAGGCTTGGCACGTCCTTTCGCATTGTCACCATCTATATACAATTCTTTGTCCGGTGAGAAATAGATAACAGCATTACGCTCCAAATGGAGTTCTACATTATCTTGTAGTTCAATAGGTCCTGTAAGCCATACTCCTTGAGGGGCAATCAGTCGTCCGCCTCCTTTTGCAGAAAGATCACTGATAGCCTTACTGAAGGTTTCTGTACAAAGTGTCACACCATCTCCCTTACAATCATAGTCGGTCAAACGCATTTCCACATTGGGAATACATACTGGCTCTACGGGAATAATCTTTGTTGGAAGATTCTCATAGAACGCTTTATAGGCTTTATTGGATTGAGTTTTCAACGGTTGAGGCATTGTCACCGGGAACAAAGTACTTTCACGATGTTCCTGCAGAATGAAACCCACCATTTTTTCAACAATATCCGGATGAGCAGTAGCCACATCATGGTCTTCATGGAGATCTGTTGCCAAATTATACAAACGGGGCTTTCCTTTAACAACAATGAGTTTCCAATCGTTCCATCGCACACCGAACTGATCCGTTTCAGAGAATTCCCAATAGAGATAAGGATGCTGTTCGGTCTGTTCCTGTCCTAACAACGCAGGAAGGAAGGAAATACCATCGAAACCATCACCAGGCAACTGTCTGTTGGTATATCGGTCCACATAATCCTTGACACCTATCATGTCGCAGAAAGTAGGTAAAACATCGTAGAAAGCAATGGGTTGTTCTGTAACAGAACCAGATTTCACACGTCCGGGCCAACGTACGATAAAGGGGACTCGTATACCGCCTTCGTAACACTGGCGTTTCAATCCCCGTAATTTCCCATCACGTCCAAAAAAAGCAGGATCGGCTCCACCTTCCTCATGAGGGCCATTATCACTGGTAAAAAAAATAGCGGTATTCTCGTCAAGTCCCTTTTCCTTCAGTTTCGCTATGATTTCACCTACATATATATCCAGTCGGCTAATCATGGCAGCAAACTGGGCATGCGTATGTTCCGTAGCATTGTAACGCGATTTCAAATTTCCTCCCCAAGTCTTGTCCTCATAGAACTTCTGCTTATAATGTTCCAGCAACGAATCTTCCGGCTGTACCAATTCGGCATGGGGGATGGTATAAGTCAAGATGGAAATAAACGGATGATTGGCATCCTGCTTGTTAATCCATTCCATAGCGCGTCTATGAATCAAGTCTGCCGAGTATTGGGTTCGATTGCGGTAACCTGGCCCAAACATGGGATGCTGTATGTTTTCTTGTAAAATGACCCTATTTGTCGCCGTATCGCCTCGTTCACGGCTGAATTCATTCAAAAAATTGGGGTAATAGAGATGCGCTGTCGTTTGGCAGATATAACCGTAAAACTCATCGATTCCGCGTTTGTCCGGTGTAGAGGCAGACCCTTCATAACCACCGGCCCACTTGCCGAACATACCTGTACGGTATCCATTATCCTTCATGATTTCAGGCAGAATGATATGCTTGGGGTCATAGGGATGTTGCCCCACAAGACTCCAATCCTGATTCTCGCCATACATAATAGGCGCGGATGAACGAGAATAACCTTTATTACCGCGTATCAGTGTATGTCCTGTATGCTGACCTGTCATGAATGTTGCACGCGAAGGAGCACTGACTGGACTACCCGCGTAAGCCTGTGTAAAGCGCATACCTTCTTGGGCCATACGGTCTATATGGGGAGTCTCTATGTAAGGTTGCCCGTAGCAGCCCAAATCGCCATATCCCATATCATCGACCATAATATAGATAATGTTAGGCAACGGCTGCTTGTTCTCTGCAGCCGACGCTACAACGGGGCTGATAGCTGTAAGGCCTATCAACATTCTTCGATAATCAATTTTTTTCATTGTGTTAAGAAAAGTAATTGGCGAATTCAACTTGCAAATGCAATCGAATTCTAATTTGTTAATAATAAATTAAATTTCTCATTTGGTGTGAGATAACCAAGCCTCTTTCTGGGTCTGTTGTTCAACTTGTTCTCAACCCAGGTAACAAACTCATCGGTTATTTCACTGAAGTCCGTTCCTTTGGGTATGTATTGCCTGATGAGTCCGTTGGTGTTCTCATTGGCTCCACGTTCCCAAGAATGGTAAGGTTTGCAAAAATAGAAAGAAATTTCCAATTTCTCTGCTATTTCCTGATGTTTTGCGAATTCTTTTCCATTGTCTGCCGTTATTGTATGTATCAAGTCCTTTATAGGCTGCAACGCTTCGATGGTTTTCAAGGCTAGTGGGGCGCGGCATCTTTCCCCGAAAGCTTTCGAATCCAGACCTTAGAGGTAAGCCTGTCGTTGATGGTGACAAGTGCTCCTTTATGGTTGCTTCCTATAACTGT
>JAFXDL010000045.1 GCA_017516265.1 Bacteroidaceae bacterium | reverse complement strand
GACACCAACACATTCGTCAGCCTTGGATTGAAGGACCAGTACGATGTGACTCCGCTGCATGTGGATGTGAATATCGTGAGTGCCGATGTGCTGGACGTAGAGGCTTTCAAGGCATGGCGTCCCGAGTACAATAATGCGGAATTTATCCTCGAAGATGGCAAATACGTGTGCGGATGGGCTGTGGAAAAGATGTCGAAGTCGATGTTCAACGTTGTGAACCCCGACATGATTGTTGAGAAGTATGGTGCCGATACACTGCGTATGTACGAAATGTTCCTCGGCCCTGTGGAGCAGAGCAAACCATGGGATACCAATGGTATCGACGGTGTACACCGTTTCTTGAAGAAATTGTGGGGACTCTTCTATAGTCGCACCGATGAATTTCTTCCTACCGATGCTGAACCTACAAAAGAAGAACTGAAAGCCATTCACAAACTCATCAAGAAGGTGACGGGTGACATTGAGACATTCTCATACAACACCAGTATCAGTGCTTTCATGATTTGTGTAAACGAACTGACCCAGCTGAAATGCCGCTCAATTGAAGTGTTGCGTCTGCTGACAGTGCTCATTGCACCCTTTGCTCCCCATTTGGCAGAAGAGTTGTGGGATCTGTTGAAGGGTGAAGGCAGTGTATGCGATGCTCTGTGGCCTGTATGCAACGAATCGTATTTGGTGGAAGACACCATAAAATATACCATTTCGTTCAACGGAAAGGCACGCTTCACACTGGATTTCCCTGCTGATGCAGACAATGCAACCATTGAAACCGCAGTGATGAGCAACGAACAGAGTCAGAAATGGATTGATGGTAAGACACCGAAGAAAGTCATCATCGTACCGAAGAAGATTGTGAATATTGTACTTTAAAAAGTTGACAAGAGACAAGTTGACGAGTTGACAAGGCCATGCGGCAGTATAACTTCGTCAACTTGTCAATTTGTCACCTCGTCAACTAAAAACTATGATTAACCGTATGAAACTGTGGCGTGAAACGAAGGACTACCTTGTCATCACGCTGGGATTGATGGCTTATGCCATGGGATGGTGTCTGTTCTTGTTGCCTTACCAAATATCGACGGGTGGTGTGACTGGTATATCGGCCATCATCTATTATGCTACGGGGGTGGAGATGCAAATTTCTTACTTCCTTATTAATGCTGCTTTTCTAGCTGTTGCGCTATATATACTTGGACTGAAGTTTTGTTTGAAGACCATCTTTTCGGTTGTTGTACTGACATTTTTCCTTGACTTCTTTCAAGAAATGATGAAGGATGATGCTGGCAACCTGATGCAAATCATTGGGCCAGGTCAGGATTTCATGGCTTGTGTCATAGGGTCAATCTTCTGTGGTGCTGGTATTGCTTCCGTATTTATAGTAGGAGGTAGCACTGGGGGAACGGATATCATTGCCGCTATCGTGAACAAGTACAAAGCAGTAACTTTTGGGCGCATGATTATGGTGTGCGATATCATCATCATTTCGTCGTGTTACTTTGTCTTTGAGGATTGGCGACGCGTAGTATTCGGCTTTGTTACGCTCATTATTATCAGTGTTGCCATCGACTATATTGTGAATAGTGCCCGGCAGAGTGTGCAGTTTCTCATATTCAGTAAGAAATATGAAGAGATAGGAGAAGCTGTAATGACGGAGGTGAATCGTGGAGTGACAGTGTTGGATGGTACAGGTTTTTATAGTAAACAACCAGTGAAAGTCCTGTGCGTATTGGCCAAGAAAAGCGAAGCTATCCACATTTTCCGCTTAGTGAAAGACATCGATCCGAATGCCTTCATCTCACAAAGTAACGTAGTGGGAGTATATGGCGAAGGATTTGACCAAATAAAGGTGAAGAGTAAGAAGAAATAAATTCATATACAATCTACCATTTACGTGGTATAATTTATGTACTGCATGATGATGGTACGTTGTAAATAGCAAAAGGTAGATGAAAAGATATACATGGGTTGATTATGCCAAGGTGATTTCCATCTGTTTGGTCATCTCCTTTCATACTCCGCCACGTCCAGATGGCTATTGGGGAGAAGTAGTCGGGATGTTGCGTATGCCTGCATTCTTTTTGATTGCCGGATTTCTTTTCAAAGCAGAACGTTTTGCTACATTGCGTAGTTTTCTTTATCACCGTAGTGTCCAGTTGTTACTCCCCTATACTTCGTTTTTTTTTATTTTTTACATTTTGTGGTTGCTTGTTGGGCGCAGTTTGGCTGGTTCCGAGGATATGGCTATACATCCATTAATTCCTTTGTGGGAATTTGTTACAGGTAATCCGAAAACTGTGGTGGCTCCCTGTTGGTTCCTCTGTTGTTTGTTCAGTATGCAGGTTATCTATTATTTGTTAATGAAGTATTTGCCACGTTTGGGAGTTATTGCGATTGTGTTGCTGATGCCTTTCCTCAATTGTCTTGATAACCTCTACAGTTTGCCTTGGAGTTTGGCTTGGGCCTTTCGCTATATGCCTTTTTATGCAATCCCAAACTTGTTCCGGGAGCAGATTCTCGGATTTGCTGGCCGTAAATGCAGTGTAGTGGCTTTATTGACATTAGTAGCAGGCATGGGGTGTATGGCTTTACATCATCGCATGGATAATATTTGGGTGGATACATTCACTGAGATTGTTGGTGGATTATTGTTGTTACCCATTTACATTTTATTGTGCAAAGGTATTGCTCATTGTCATCCGGCAGACTCTGTTGCTGAGTTTATAGGAAAGAATACAATTATAATCTTGCCGATTCAAAACTATATCATTGGTGTCTTTAAAATTGTTTGTATTCATTTTTATGGTCCAGTTTTTTTTGAAGGGAATTATGTTGCTAATATTCTTATCACATTAGCGGTTCTTCTATTGTCGGTTATCCCTATTTTGGTCATAAATCGCTATTTCCCGGCAATGATAGGGAGAGGAGCTTTTTTTGAAGAGCGACTATCCGGGAATCATTGAAGATTGTAAAATGGTAAATTGTATCTATAAATTGTAAATAAAATGATTTTTGTAACAAACAATTCTCACAAATTGCAAGAAGTGAGTGCCATGCTTGGTGGAAAGATAAACCTGCAGAGTCTGCGCGATATTGGTTGCATGGATGATATCCCTGAAACAGCAGAGACATTGGAAGGCAACGCATTGATGAAAGCACGCTATATCTACGAGCATTATGGTACAGACTGTTTTGCAGACGATACAGGGTTGGAAGTCATCGCATTGGGTGGTGAACCCGGTGTTTATTCAGCCCGATATGCAGGTCCTGGACACGATTCGGAAGCCAATATGCAGAAACTTTTGGCCAATATGGAAGGAAAAAGTGACCGGCGTGCACAATTTCGTACAGTTATTGCGTTAATAAAAGAGGGACGAGAATATCTTTTCGAAGGTATCGTCACTGGCTGCATCATGGAAGAGCGTGAAGAAGGCGAAGGTTTTGGGTACGATCCGATTTTCTGCCCCGACGGTTACAAACACTCTTTTGCCTATCTGGGTGATGAGGTGAAGAACCGTATCAGTCATCGTGCACGGGCTATGGAGAAACTGGTGGAGTTTCTTGGTCGAGAATAATGGATGACAGAGCTGCCTCCGTATGGCTCTATATCAGTCTTGCAGTTAGAAATCATAGTCTGAATTAATATTTATCATACATGAAACGAATCGTTTTTATCCTGCTTGTTCTTTTTGCTATCGGATGGCAAACCGTATATCCCCGCCTTCTTTTGGGGGAGTGGAAGACCTTTATGGCTTATGGAGAAACCTCTTCTAGTGTATTCTTTGCCGGCAAGGTATATGCCGTTTCCAAGGGTTCGCTTTTCTCATATGACCCCGAGGATGGGGATATTCTTACCTATGACATCGTTTATCCAATGAGTGATGTGGAAATCAGTCATATTGCAGTTTGCGAAAGTCAGAAGACATTGGTTATTATTTATGAAAACGGTAATATAGACTTGATGGATGCGCAGGGTGAAGTGTATAACATGACGGACTTGAAGAATTCTTCAATGACCGATAAAACCGTGAACAGTGTGAATGTGGCAGGAGACAAGGCATATTTGGCTACCAACTTCGGGGTTGTCGTACTGGATGTCGGTCGTCGCGAAATAGCGATTACTTATACTTTCAATAAAAAGGTAAATAGCACGGCTGTATCTGGCAAGTATATTTTTGTTGCTATTCCTGACGATGGACTTTATCGGGGGACTTTGTCAGACAATTTATTAGATATGGGCAAATGGACTCGGCTGATGACCAATACTTTTGAACAGGTCTTTTATGTGGGAGGTACTCTGTACGGCTACATTCCTGGGGCATCGTTGATAAGTATAGATCCCGAAACCAGAGCATTTACGAAGGTGATAGGAGGAACTTTCATATTCTTTAATTCTTTCGGTGACAACTTGGTTGTAGGTGCTGTTGGTAAGGTACATTTTATTGATAGTCCTACAAACTATCGTACTATTGATATTGATTCTGATGTTGTACACCTTTCTTATGGCAAATCCATATATTGGGCATCGTGCAAAGGTGAGGGATTGACGGGATATGTATTAAAGGAAAATCGTTTTGAATCATCTGTTTCCCCTATTATTTTGAATGCTCCTAAACACAATCTGTTTTACAAGCTTCTTCTTCACAATAACAATCTCTATACTTGTGGTGGCGGCATATATCTTAATCGTTACTTTCAACCTGGAACTGTCCAAGTACTCAAGCCTAATGCACATTGGCAAGTTTATCAGGAGGATAATATAGCCTCTGTTACAGGAAAGCAGTATAGCGATATTACTTCGTTAGCTATTGATCCTGAGGATGAGAATCATCTTTTTGCCAGTTCTGCAGGCGAAGGTCTTTATGAGTTCCGAGATGGTAAGTTTGTAGCCTTGCACACACCTTTAAACAGCGGTATCAGCGGAGATTACCGTTGGCCTCATATTATTCGCATCGATGGACTTGCCTATGACAAATATGCTAATCTTTGGGCTTTGTGCGCCTGTGCTGATAGTGCTGTCACTGTTCTTACAAAAGATAATCGTTGGGTGAGGCTTCCCTATGCTGAAATTAATCGTAAAGCGACTTTGCGTGGAACATTCTTCGATTGTCGGGGATGGCTATGGGCTGTCACTCCATACCATGCATATACGGGAATTTTTATCTTGGATTATAATGGTACAATAGAAAACATGTCCGATGATCACAATGTATTTATTGAACAATTTACAAATCAAGATGGCGACAAACTTGATGCTTTCATTTATTGTGCTGTTGAAGACCGTGAAGGTTGTGTTTGGTTAGGAACAGGCAATGGTATGTGGCTTATTGACAATCCGGAAGTGTTGTTGGCAGAGAATTCAAAGTCTATTGTTGTCACCCAAGTGAAAGTACCCCGTAATGATGGTACTAATTATGCCGACTACCTCTTGACTGGCATCACTGTCAAGGCTATCGCTATTGATGGGGCTAACCGTAAGTGGGTGGGAACCGAAAAGAATGGCTTATATCTTCTTTCTGCTGATGGTATCGAAGAGATTCACCATTTCACCACAGAGAACAGCCCCTTGCTTTCTGATGAGATACAAAGTATTGCTGTTGACGACGAGACTGGTATCGTCTATATTGGAACCCCAAAAGGCCTTATTGCTTACCAAAGTGACGCCACTGAAGCACAACCTTCATTCGAAGAAAGTAAAGTCCGTGCTTTTCCAAATCCAGTCAAGCCAGATTATCAAGGTTATATCAATATTGTGGGTCTGATGATGGATTCACAAGTAAAAATCACAGATGCTTATGGTAGCCTGATTCACGAAGGAACCTCAGTTGGCGGTTCTTTTACTTGGAATGGGCGCGATAGCAAAGGCCGTCGGGTTACATCAGGTATCTATCACGTAATGGCAACCGATGAAGGAGGGAAAGAAGGGATTGTAACTAAAATTGTAATGATAAAATGACGTGAGTTCGATATAAGGAGTGGAGTAACCACAACTCTCCCTCGCGGGAGTCCCCGCAGGGGAGGGAAGTGTGTCTGTAAAAGCTTTATTTTACACACCCTCTCCGTCGCTAAGCGACACCTCCCCTAATTTAGGAGAGGTTTTGTGCATGAAGATTTATATCGAGCTCACGTTAAAATAGTTGAGAATATGAGCACGTCTTATAAGTTGCTTTAATGCAGAGGCGGAGTTTTTACAGCAATCTCTTTATCGCATCCAATTTGTTCAATGCTTCCAGTGGAGTTAGGCTGTTTACATCCAGATGCAATAGTTCATCGCGTATTTGGCACAGTACGGGGTCGTCCAATTGGAAGAAGCTCAGTTGCATACCTTCGCGCTCTGTCGCTACTTCATTCAAAGGTTTCACGCTGATGTCCTGTTGGCGGTTGTCACGTTCCAGTTGCCCCAATATTTGTGTGGCTCGTTTCACGATGCTTTGTGGCATACCGGCCAATTTGGCAACGTGGATACCGAAGGAGTGTTCGCTTCCACCACGTTCCAGTTTGCGTAGGAAGATTACCTTTCCATCTACTTCGCGTACCGACACGTTGTAGTTCTTGATGCGGGAAAAGGAAGTCTCCATTTCATTCAGTTCGTGATAGTGGGTAGCAAACAATGTGCGAGCCTTTGCCCGTGGATGCTCATGGATATGCTCTACAATGGCCCAAGCTATGGAGATACCATCGTAGGTAGATGTACCTCGTCCCAACTCATCAAACAGAACTAGGCTTCGTGGTGACAGATTGTTCAAGATATCAGCCGCTTCGTTCATTTCTACCATGAAAGTGGATTCGCCCACAGAGATGTTGTCGCTTGCTCCTACGCGGGTGAAAATTTTGTCCACCAATCCGATGCGGGCACTTTCGGCAGGCACGAAACTGCCTGTCTGTGCCAATAGAGTGATGAGTGCTGTCTGTCTGAGCAATGCACTTTTACCTGCCATGTTCGGGCCAGTAATGATGATTATCTGTTGGCTGTCAGTGTCCAATCTCACATCGTTGGCTATGTACTTTTCTCCCACAGGCATCTGCCGTTCGATTACCGGGTGGCGTCCCTGCCGAATGTCCAACACATCGCTATCTTCCACCACGGGACGTACATAGCGGTTTTCCATTGCCACAGTGGCCATGCTCAGCAAGCAGTCCAGTTGGGCTATGGCTGTCGCATTTACTTGTATGGCAGGTATAAAATCGGCTACGGCCAACACCAATTCTTGGAAAAGGCGACTTTCCAGAGCTAATATTTTCTCTTCAGCTCCTAAAATCTTCTCCTCGTACTGTTTCAATTCTTCGGTAATATATCGTTCGGCATTTACCAATGTTTGCTTTCGTATCCATTCAGGTGGCACCATTTCCTTATAGGTATTGCGTACCTCGATATAGTAACCGAACACATTGTTGTATCCTATCTTTAGACTTTGTATGCCTGTACGTTCTACCTCGCGTTGTTGCATCTCTAGCAGATATTCCCTGCCGCTGTAGGCTATACGGCGCAGTTCGTCCAGTTCTGCGTTTACTCCGTCAGCAATCACTCCACCTTTGGCTATTAGCAGTGGCGGGTCACTCTTCACTTCGCGGGTTATTCGTCCGCGTATGCTCTGGCACGGGTTCAACTGCTCACCTAGTGTGTGCAAACTGTCGTTCCCTTCTTCCATACACAAGTTGCGAATGGGTTCAATCGCATCCAATGCCACACGCAGTTGCACCATTTCACGTGGATTTACACGTCCTACGGCCACTTTAGAGATGATACGTTCCAAGTCGCCAATGCGGGTAAGCAGTGTGCGCACTTCTTCACGCATGTCTGGGTGGCGGAAGAAGTGTTCAACAACTTCTTGCCGCTGTACGATGGGAGCCACATCCTTCAGTGGAAACACTAGCCATCTCTTCAGCATACGTGCTCCCATGGGGCTGATGGTGCGATCCATGACATCCAATAAGGTGGTTCCTCCTTCGTTCATAGAACCTACTAGTTCCAAACTGCGGATGGTGAACTTGTCCATTCTCACGTGGCGGTCTTCTTCGATACGGCGAAGGCTGGTAATGTGGCGTATTTGTGTATGTTGCGTTATCTCCAGATATTGCATGATGGCCCCGGCCGCAATGATACCACTTTGCAGATGTTCTACGCCAAATCCTTTCAGATTCTTTGTTTCGAAATGACGTGTCAGTCGTTCGCGTGCTTGTTGTAGGGTGAACACCCAATCGTCCAGCTGATAAGTGAAATATTTTGTTCCAAAAGCTGCTTCAAACTGTTCTTTCCGACCACGTTCATACAATATTTCCTTGGGTGCAAATCCTGCTAACAGTTTGTCAATATAGTCTGTCGTTCCTTCGGCTGTCAGGAATTCACCTGTTGAAATATCAAGCAAGGCCATACCTGTCACCCCTTTTCCCCAATGTACGGCTGCTAGGAAGTTGTTCTCCTTGTAACTCAATACATTATCTTGTGTAGCCACACCCGGAGTCACCAATTCTGTAATACCTCGTTTCACCAACTTCTTGGCTAATTTCGGGTCTTCCAATTGATCGCAAATAGCAACTCTTCGTCCTGCTCTTACCAGTCGGGGCAGATAGGTATCCAGTGCATGATAGGGGAATCCGGCCATCTCTATTGTGTCGGTCTGTCCGCCATTGTTGCGTCGGGTCAGGGTGATGCCTAATATTTCCGATGCTGATACGGCATCTTCTCCATACGTTTCGTAGAAGTCTCCGCATCGGAATAGCAACACTGCATCGGGGTGCTTTGCTTTGAAATCATAAAATTGTTGCATCATAGGGGTCAGTTCCCCTGATTTCTGTTTGGCCACAGTCGTTTTTTATTTTAAATTTATAATAATGTGATTTGAAATGAACAAAGGTAATGAAAAAATAGGATATGTGGTAGTCTTTTATGACAAAGAGAATGTGTCATCTCATTCACAATCTAGACACAGAAGACCAGTTTTTTCTTGTTAATTATATCCGATAGGTTATAACTACTCGTGTCATTTATGTCTAAAAGTCGAACGATTGTATTCTGACACATCCTCTTTGTTCCTAATCCTTATTTTCTTGGTGCATTTCTGCGAGGTGGATTCTTATTTCACATATTCAGCCCAATCCGTCAAGCGCATATCACCTTTCTTGGCCAAAGTGTCATGCATGGCCAACGAAGCAGCCACGTTGTGGCAAGTCTGTCCCTTTGATGAGAGTTTCAGATAATCCCACAAGAGGTTCTTGTAATCGGGGTGTGCACAGTTTTCAATGATGGTTTGTGCACGTTGCATAGGGCTCTTTCCGCGCAAATCTGCTACACCCTGTTCGGTGACGATGATGTTCACATCATGCTCCGTATGATCATGGTGTGATACCATAGGAACGATGGCACTGATCTTACCTTCCTTGGCTACTGACGGACAGGTGAAGATGGAGATGTAGGCGTTGCGTGTGAAGTCACCACTTCCACCGATACCATTCATCATTTTTGTGCCGCCAATATGGGTAGAGTTGATATTGCCATAAATGTCAGCCTCGATAGCCGTATTGATAGAGATGATACCCAAGCGACGGGCCACTTCGGGGCTATTGCTGATTTCACTGGGGCGAAGCACCAACTTGTCGCGGAAGAAGTCTATGTCATCGTAAATGCCGTTCAAGCAGTTATTGGTTACGGTGAGCGAACAAGTACTTCCAAATTTCACACGGCCGGCACGGATGAGGTCAACCACTGCATCCTGAAGTACTTCGGTGTACATTTCAAAGGCAGGTATAGTCGTGTCACGTCCCAATGCACCCAATACGGCATTGGCTATGTTGCCCACTCCACTCTGTAATGGCAAGAATGTCGGAGGAATGATGCCGCGTCGCATGTCTGCGGCCAAGAAGTCGGCTACGTTTTGTCCGATTTTGTCTGTAATAGGATCGGGAGCAGTAAAAGCACGTGCCTCATCGGGTTTGTTTACTTCCACAATGCCCACAATCTTGGCTGGGTCAACTTGTACGTAAGTCGTACCAATGCGGTCACTGGGCTTGAAGATGGGGATTTCACGGCGATAAGGAGGGTCAAGTGGTTCATACACATCATGCAATCCGATGCTGTTGCGGCTATGTGCTGCGTTCAATTCAATTACCACTTTGTCTGCTATGCGTGCAATGGTAGGTGATATACCACCTGCAGCTGTCAGATAGACTTTCCCGTCAGGTGTTACCTCACAGGCTTCCAGAATGGCCAGGTTTACTTTTCCCATGAATCCGTAACGTAGTTCCTGTGCCATCTGTGAAAGGTGTATGTCATTGTATGCAATTTCACCGTTGTTCACTGCTTTACGGAAATCAGGGTTAGTGGTATAGGGCGCACGATAACGGATGGCCTTGTTGCGTGCCAAAATACCATCACATGAATCACCTGTGCTGGCACCTGTAAAGATGCCTATCTGATAAGGATTGCCTTTGGCATGTTCTGCTTCTGCAATCTTTGCAATTTCTTGTGTCACCGCTTTCGGTGTACCTGCGGGCGTAAAACCACTGAGTCCGATGTTATCGCCGTGTTTTACCAAACTGGCAGCCTCGGCTGCTGTAATGAATTTCAATGCCATATTCTGTTGTTCTTAGGGAGTTCAAGAGTCAGAGTGACTGAACTTTTATTCATATTTCTTTTTAAATATTTCACTATAGATGAACGCTCTACGTGCTTCTTGCGGTGAGCGTAGGTTTTTACCGATAGGGATGCCTGATTGCTTGGTTGTCATTGGTTCCGATGCAACGCTTTTTGTCGCCTCTGTAGCCTTTACAGTTGCACGTTTTACCTTCTCGGTACGTGCTGTCTGTCCCAATGATGCCAATAGGTCATTCAGCGAACGAACCTTTTGGGGTTGTTCTTCTCCCTGCACAGGATGTGTCGTTTCCGGCATTTCGTCCATCCATTCTGGCTCTTCCGGGTTAAAGGGTTTATCCTCCCAGTCGGCTTGAGGTGTGGTGGCCGGTGTCGCCTCATTCTGTTCTCCTTTTATGCCGTCCCATACCTTGAATATGATGAATCCCACGGCAAAAAGAATACCTATCCAGTCTTCCATACGTGTACCTTATTATATATAATCTCGCCAAAGGTACTGCTTTTTTGTCATATCCTGCATGTTTTTCTAGCAAAATCCGCTTAAAATATGTAGTACATGCTTCTTTTTATACTTCATGAGTGATAAGAAGCTTCTAAAATGGAAATGGTAAGTAATGGATTTTGTTATGATTCCTTTATGGTTTCAAGAATTTCACACTACGGGTATGCCCACCGCATTTCCAGGATACGATGTAGATCCCACTAGACAGGTGAGATACAGAACAATGTTCGTTAGCCCTGAACGCGAGGATTGAACGACCATCCGGAGTATGCAAATATGCAGTGAAGGTCAGTTGTTCGGGAGTAGCAGAACCAAAATGCAGTGTTTGATTCTGTGGGTTGTAGGCCAATGCATATTCGTCAGGCTCGGGAGTGGAAATATGTGTGATTGTATCTTTTTCCTGTTCGGGCAATTTGTCACCGGGAATGATTCGCCAGCGGCGGTTGTTGCTCACGGCATTGCGCTCGTCTGTAGTATAGCTCAAGATTGTGGTGCCGTTGTCAGCCCTGCCTCCATTGAGGTTTGCTGTATGTTGGGTATATTTGTTCGTAAGGTTGTAATACCCCTCAGTACCTTGTGGAGTAAGGAGCCATAGTTGCCGGTCGTTCAATGTGTCTGCCTCTGTCACATCCAATTGAGTACCTGTGTTTACTGTAGGACCCACCTCTCCCGTTGTTGGGTCGTTTAGGGCCAGTCCGTCATTGCGATTGGTCAAGTGGTAATATCCGCCCACCTGACGTATTTGCCAATCTTGGCTGTGACGATTGATGTCATTTGCCCAACCGCACACTTTGCCCTCTGAAACATCAAAGAGGGTAGAAGTCCCAAGGTTGACCAGGCGATAATAGTAGCCTTCAGGTATGAATGTCGGGTCAGGCTCTGGAGCAGGTGTATCGGGAACGGCAGGCTCATCTGGCAGTTTGCTTGTAAAAGCACGGGTGAGATAATCGGTGTGATTAGTTATGAAATTACGCAAATCGGTCAAGTATTGCTCATAAGAGGAATACAGAACGATTTCGTGATACATTTTTCTGTTTATTCCCCATTTTTGGTAGTTGAGTTCTTGCGACTCTTGCAACAGATTGGCAATACTGTCGATGGTGTTGTGCATATGGTCCACCAGTCCAGATTCCATCAGTTCTGTATAACGGCGGTGTATGAGACGGGCAAACCAAGGGTCAGCCCACATGCGGCGAATCCAGGTTTTTGTGTCGCCATAGCCAACATCTGTCATCAATTGGCTGACAGTACCTTGGATGCGTTGGTCATTATTGTACGCAATGTCATAGTCCCACATTGGCCCCCAATATAAGCGAGGGTCTTGTTGCTGTTTATAGAAATAGGTACTCCAATATCCATCGATATTGGCGCTGACTTCAGTGCCTATAACCAAATGGGCCAGTGAGGTGGAATCTACCCATGTACGGTATCCCTTCAGCGAATCTTTGAAAGAAGAGCCGAAGAGGACATTTTCGAAATCCCGGATATAGTTCCTGATATAGGTGTTTTGCGAAGCGGCAATTTCTTCTTCATCAGGATAATGGATACGTATAGGCAGACCGCGCGAAGTCGTGAAATAGTTCTTTTCTTTGAACCCATCCACTTCCATGAGGTAGCCGCCAGTGATGTCGCTGTATTCTGATAACGGATAGTCTTGTTCGACGATGTTGACACGGTGTGGGCGTACGTCCACTTGATCACTTATCTGATAATTCCCCAGGTAAGTACCGTTCAAGTTGAGGTCAACAAATCTGTAGGCTGGGCAAAAGTCCATTCCCATGAATTCAGCCATGGCCGATGTGACAGCATTGCGCATCAGTGTTTTGTCTCCTGCATTGGCCAGCAGTGTCCAGCTTTTAGCTTTGGCATAGCCTTTGCCCAGAAATTTTTCCTTGTTTTGGAACTTGATGCGGTAGGGCTTCTTTTGTAAATTCCAAGTTGAATTTCCGCGTCCACGTATTTGCATGGAGTCATAGCGTGTCACCTGATCATTCTCATCTACATACCACATGGTTGCATAGACGTAGGTCGTCTTGCTGGTAATGCCTGCTTTATTGAAAGTTTCGATGTAGATGGTTGGCAGATTGGTATAGCGGGAATAAGTGGCATTTTCTTGCGCCATCAAATTACCGGCAATCATTATCCAAAGCCATGCAAATGCAAAGATGCGGAATAGTCGTTTCATATCCTGAATGTTATTTTTCTTGAAAGCGTCGGAGCCATGAGCCTCCCACCATGCAGGCAATGCCCAATATCATGAAAGGTATGCTGAGCCACTGTCCCATGTCGAGTGTCATACTTTGTTCAAAATCCACCTGAACTTCTTTGCAGAACTCGACGAAGAAACGGAAAGTGAAAATGGTTGCCAGGCAGTATCCGAAGAAATATCCTGTCCCTACACGGGTGGGCTTCTTCTTGTAGATTATCCATCCTATTATAAATATAATAAGGTAGGCAATAGCTTCGTACAGTTGTGCCGGATGCCGGGCAAAGTCCTCGCCATTTCTCACAAAGATGAATCCCCAAGGAAGGTCTGTAGCTTTGCCTACAATCTCGCTGTTCATCAGATTGCCCAATCGGATCATGCAAGCTGTGATGGGGGTGGCTATGGCTATGTTGTCCAAGATTCGCAGAATGTTCACTTTTGTCTTGCGGACATATAGCCACAAGGCTATCATCAGTCCCAATGTTCCACCGTGGCTGGCCAGTCCCTGATACCCCACCATTTTCCATCCGCTGGCCGTTTCACGAATGGGCAGCAACATTTCAATGGGGTGGCTCAGGTAGAAAGCCGGTTCATAGAACAGACAATGCCCCAATCGGGCACCGATGAGAATGCCGAAGAAGCAGTAGAAGGGGAGTGGCTCGAACTTTTCTTCAGGAATGCGCTGTTCCTTGTAAAGGTGTTGCATGATGAAATAGGCCAAAGCCAATCCGATAATCCAGCAGAGGGAGTAGTAGCGCAACGGGAAGTCACCAATGCTGAACAGTTCTAATGAGGGGTTCCAAATGATTTGTAACATAGTGTCGGCCCCACCCCCCTGCCCCTCCCAAGGGAGGGGAGTGATTAGTTTGTTTAGGATTATTGTTTTAAAACTTTCCACTCCCCTCCCTTGGGAGGGGCAGGGGGGTGGGTCTTCCTTTATACATTAAATCTGAAGTGCATGATGTCGCCGTCCTGCACCACGTATTCCTTGCCTTCTACGCCCATCTTTCCTGCTTCCTTTACGGCAGCTTCTGAGCCATATTTGATGTAATCGTCATATTTGATGACCTCGGCACGGATGAATCCTTTCTCAAAGTCAGTGTGGATGACACCGGCGCATTGTGGTGCCTTCCATCCTTTGCGGTAAGTCCAGGCCTTCACTTCCATTTCACCGGCAGTGATAAACGTTTCCAGATTCAGAAGTTTGTAGATGGCTTTGATGAGGCGGTCGCAACCAGATTCTTTCAGACCCATGTCTTCCAAGAACATTTGCTTTTCCTCATAGCTCTCCAGTTCGGCAATGTCAGCTTCGGTTTGTGCACTGATGATGAGCAATTCGGCTTCCTCGTCCTTGATGGCCTCACGTACGGCTTCCACATAGGGATTGCCATTGGCCGCACTGGTATCATCTACGTTGCAGACATACAGTACAGGTTTTGTGGTCAGCAGGAACAGGTTCTTGGCAGCAGCCTCTTCGTCTTCAGTATCGAAGGTAACAGTGCGGGCCGACTTGCCCTGTAGCAGCGCTTCGCGGTAGCGCAACAGTACATCATATTCTATTTTGGCTTGCTTGTCGCCACCAACCTTGGCCTGCTTCTCCACACGTTTGATGCGGTTTTCCACCGTCTCCAAATCTTTCAATTGAAGCTCGGCATCAATGATTTCTTTGTCACGTACAGGATTTACCGAGCCATCCACATGCACAATGTTGTCATTGTCGAAGCAACGCAAAACATGGATGATGGCATCCGTCTCGCGGATGTTACCCAAGAATTGGTTGCCCAATCCTTCTCCTTGGCTGGCACCCTTCACCAGTCCGGCGATATCAACGATGTCGCACGTAGCGGGAACGATGCGTCCCGGATGTACCAGTTCGGCCAGTTTGTTCAGTCGTTCATCGGGTACTGAAATCTGTCCCTGTTGTGCATCAATGGTACAGAAGGGGTAGTTTGCACTTTGCGCCTTTGCGCTGGACAAACAGTTGAAAAGTGTAGATTTACCCACATTAGGGAGGCCTACGATACCTGCTTTTAATGCCATATTTACTATCTTTTAAATGTCAAGGTTTATAGTAGTTTATTGCTTGTTTGCCCGTTTGCGCTCCAGTTCGTCAAGGATAATCTTGCGCATACGCATACTTTTGGGCGTGATTTCTACATATTCATCCTCCTTGATGTATTCCAGGGCCTCTTCAAGCGAGAATACGATGGGGGGTACGATGCGGGCCTTGTCATCCGAACCGCTGGCGCGCATGTTGGTCAACTTCTTGCTCTTGGTCACGTTGATGACCAGGTCGTTGTCGTGCGCATGTTCACCTACAACCTGTCCGGCATATACCTCTTCCTGCGGGAAGATGAAGAACTTTCCGCGATCCTGCAACTTGTCGATGGCGTAGGCAAAGGCTGTACCCGTCTCCATGGCAATCATCGATCCGTTGGTACGTCGTTCGATGTCACCCTTGTAAGGCTGATACTCCTTGAAACGGTGAGCCATGATGGCCTCTCCGGCCGAAGCGGTCAGCACGTTTGTGCGCAGGCCGATGATGCCACGTGAAGGGATGTTGAACTCGATGTTCACACGGTCGCCGGCTGTCTCCATCGATGTCAGTTCACCCTTGCGGCGGGTCACCATGTCAATCATTTTGCTGGCGAACTCTTCGGGTACGCTGATGGTCAACTCCTCGATAGGTTCACAGCGTTGGTCGTTGATGGTCTTGTAGATTACCTGCGGCTGTCCCACCTGCAACTCGTATCCCTCGCGACGCATAGTCTCGATGAGCACCGAGAGGTGCAACACACCACGTCCGAAAACAGTCCACTTGTCCGTTGTCTCATCCTTCTGTACACGCAGAGCCAGGTTCTTGTCCAACTCCTTCATCAACCGGTCGTGTATGTGGCGGCTGGTGACAAACTTGCCTTCCTTTCCGAAGAAGGGAGAGTCATTGATGGTGAACACCATGCTCATTGTCGGTTCGTCGATAGCGATGGTGGGCAGTGGTTCCGGATTCTCGAAATCACAGATGGTGTCTCCGATTTCAAAAGCCTCCAATCCTACAATGGCACAGATGTCGCCTGAACTGACACTCTCCACCCGCTTGCGTCCCAAGCCTTCGAATGTGTGCAGTTCTTTTATCTTCGAACGTGTCTGACTGCCGTCGCGGTGTACCAGTGTGATGTTCATGCCCTCGGTCAGTTTCCCGCGATGTACGCGTCCCACGGCGATACGTCCCGTGTATGACGAGTAGTCCAGTGAGGTGATGAGCATCTGCGGTGTACCCTCCAATCTTTTGGGGCCGGGTATATGTTCAATGATTTGGTCGAGCAGGTAGTTGATGTCCTCTGTCGGAGTTTTCCAGTCTTCGCCCATCCAGTTGTTTTTGGCCGAACCATATACCACGGGGAAGTCCAGCTGTTCTTCCGTAGCATTGAGGCTGAACATCAGGTCAAACACCATCTCATATACCTCCTCAGGACGGCAGTTGGGCTTGTCCACCTTGTTCACCACCACGATGGGCTTCAAGCCGATTTGCAAGGCCTTCTGCAACACAAAGCGGGTCTGCGGCATCGGCCCCTCAAAAGCATCCACCAGCAGGATGCATCCGTCGGCCATGTTCAACACACGCTCCACTTCGCCACCGAAGTCGCTGTGCCCCGGAGTATCAATGATGTTGATTTTCGTATCCTTATATATGATGGAGACGTTCTTTGACAGAATCGTTATACCACGTTCACGTTCCAAGTCGTTGTTATCCAATACCAATTCGCCATTTGTCTGGTCGCCACGAAACAGGTGTCCGGCCAGCATCATCTTGTCAACCAGCGTAGTCTTTCCGTGGTCAACGTGTGCAATAATCGCAATGTTTCTAATCTCTTGCATATTCGTTCTTATTGTCTTTTTACCTAAAAACGCGGCAAAGTTACAGAAAAACAACGAAATATTCAACGGAATAGGGGAGAAAGGTGCATATTATCCCTTATTGTTTTTTGCAAATGATTCTTATGCAGTAGTTATTTTTTGTTGAAGCATATTGCCCCTCTTGCTAAAAAGTGCGATATTTGCAGGCAAATTCAAATAAAGAGGATAATATGACATTTGACGTAACAGAAAAAATCAGATACATCGGTGTGGATGATACCGATATAGATCTCTTCGAGAGCCAGTATGTAGTTCCTAATGGCATTTCCTATAACTCCTACTTGATAATGGATGAAAAAGTGGCCATCATGGATACCGTTGATTTGCGTAAGAGTGAGGACTGGTGGGCCAACCTCACAACTGCTTTGGAGGGCCGTACTCCCGACTACCTGGTGGTGCAACACATGGAGCCGGACCATGCCGGCAACATTGCTTCAGTGCTGGAGAAGTTCCCCACCCTGAAGGTGGTGGCTTCAGTGCGTGCCATACAGATGTTGCCCCAGTTCTTTGAAAATACCGATTTCGAGGGACGCACCATCGCAGTGAAGGAGGGTGAGACCTTGAGTTTGGGCAATCACACCTTGCAATTCTTCATGGCCCCTATGGTACATTGGCCGGAGGTGATGGTCACTTATGACCAAGCGGACAAGGTTGTTTTCTCAGCTGATGGATTCGGCAAATTCGGCGCTTTGGCCCATGATGAGGATTGGGCTTGCGAAGCCCGCAGATACTACTTCAATATCTGTGGGAAGTACGGAGCACAGGTTCAAGCACTTTTGAAGAAACTGGCTACGCTGGATGTGTCATGCATTTGTCCGTTGCATGGCCCCATACTGAAAGAGAATCTGGGTTACTACATCGGGCTGTATGACACATGGAGCCGATATGATGTAGAGACCGAGGGAGTCTTTATTGCCTATGCCTCTATCCACGGAGGTACAGCTGAGGCTGCCCATAAAATGGCAGAACTGCTTCGCGAAAAAGGTGCACCAAAGGTATCTGTAGCCGACCTCAGCCGCGACGATATGGCCGAAGCCGTAGAGGATGCTTTCCGCATGGGCAAACTGATAGTGGCGGCTGCCTCATACGACACGGATGTATTCCCTCCGATGCATGATTTCCTTCACCACCTCAAGCTGAAAGCTTACCAGAAACGCCGTGTGGGCATCATCGAGAATGGCTCGTGGGCACCTTGTGCAGCCAAGGTGATGACCTCCATGCTGGAGCAGATGAAAGAGATTGAGATTGTGCAACCTGTCGTCACCATCCGTTCGCGGATGAAGCAGACCGACATCCCTGCCATAGAAGCATTGGCCGATGCCATGTTGGCATAAGAAACGTTTATTTCTTTAGGCGCAGATTACACAGATGAATTTATAGGACTCACCTTGAATTTACCTGTGTAATCTGTGCCCGAATTTGTGGGACAGTCCGAAAATCCAGTTGCAAATTATGCCGTCTCTGTCATTCTGAACGCAGTGAAGAATGACAGGACTGTTATAAAAAAGTTATATACAACCGGGTTTTCGGACTGACCCGGATTTGTATTGCCACACCGGCAATGTCCATCAATCGTTGCGCAATGAGTAGTTGCTGAAGAATTGTGTGCGCTCAAACATTTTCGGCGTATTCCCTTTCTGTGCATTCAGCAAACCTTGGAATTGTGGGATTGACTCGTAGCCATGTCTCTCCATCCATTCTTCCAGGAACGTGAGCATATCCTGTATGCAACCGGCACCGTTCCAATAGAGAGCCGAACATACCTCAACAGCCGATGCGCCAGCCAGTAAAGCCTTGACCAAAGCTGTTCCGTCGGATACACCGCCCGATGCCGCAATGTTCAGGTTGGGCACTTGTCCGGCTATCAATCCTGTCCAGCGGAGCACTTCGGAGAGGTCGTTCGATTGTCCCAACGCATTACCTTGCGTGCAAGCCAGTTTCTCGATGTCGATATCAAACGTTACCATGCGGTTGAACAGCACGACGGCAGCAGCTCCATTTGCATACAGTTGGTCAGTCAGAGGTATGTAGTTGGTCAGGTTACGTCCCAATTTCATGATTACCGGGATGTTCACCGCTGCTTTCACCTGCTTCAAGATGTCAATATGCAATTGTTCATAAGTTCCATACGCTTCGTTCGCTTCACTGCGGATTGACATGATGTTCAACTCCAGTGCATCGGCTCCGGCCTCTTCTATGTGGCGGGCAAACTGGGTCCAGTCTGCACGATGGTAGCAATTGATGCTGGCTATCACCGGAATGCTGCAAACCTGCTTCGTCTCCTTTATCAGTTGCAGATAATCCTCTAATCTGTGTGCGCGGTAATATGTTTTCAGATAATCCAGTTCCTCAGCGTGAGCTTCTTGTTGTGCATGAGCCAGTTCAGCCTCAATCTCTTCCTCGAACAACGATTTCAGAACCACTGCGGAAGCGCCGGCCTCTTCCCACTTCTTGTTTCTTTCGGCACTATTGGTCAAACTGCAACTGCTAACGATAAACGGATTTTTCAATGTCAATCCGGCAAAAGATGTCTGTAACTTTTTCATAATATGCAACATTTTTACGGTTTGTTATTTCGTTTTTCAATCTCAATATTGGTGATTCCTTTTGAAATCGTTCGCAATGTAGGAATTATATTTGGATTGTGCAATAAAAAACGAATAAAAATTTGTAATCATTACAATTTTGTTCTTTCTCTCCTCTTTTCTCTTCTTGTACTGGATTGTGTTGCTTTGTACAGATTCTTTTGCCCAATTTGTACATATTCTTAAATTTAGCTCCGTGTATCAAGCCTTCTACAAACAACATTTGTGCAGTATTTTATAAGGATGGGCTTGATTGTATAAGTTTGATAATTAGTAGGATATAATTATTAGCTTGAAATTCGCCTATTTCTCTTCAAGCAGAAGTTTTGCCTCAAATATCGCACTCTCAAAGTTTCTGTTTTGTATAAATATGCATGAGGTTGCATATTTATGCATTTCCATCATCTGCTACCAACCTGAAAAACACGCCTTCTCCACCACTTGTGCACAACCGCCACTCTCCGTGTGCACAACGGCCGCCACGAATGTACACAATCTGTAGGAGTGGTTGTGAACAACCGCCGCCGCGAATGTGCACACGGAGGATGCCGGTTGTGCACACGGCTGATAGCATCTGTATCGGAACGTGTTTCGTGTTTGTATGAATATACAGAAACACCCGCCATTTCCGAGTGATTCAAAACTGTAAAGCGCGTAGAAATAGAAATGCAAGAGTTTTTACTGATGGATGTAAAAAAAGCCCCCTCCAACTCCCCCAAAGGGGGAGAGAGCAAAGATGCCTATGACGTGACTTCCACCCTTCGGGGGGATTGAGGGGGGCTTTTACTTTTTTGGGGGAGTTGGAGGGGGCTTTTTTACCCTTTTGGGGGATTGAGGGGGGCTCCCATTCTATGTTCTTCAACATATTCTGTGAAATTCTTCACTCTTCGTTCTTCATTCTTCATTTTAATTCGTATCTTTGCCCCGTCTATGCGTGTAGCGGCACGCAACGGCAATTGACATTGTGGGAAAATATAGCGTTTGCTGTTATTCTATATCGCAACTGAAACTTAGGAAATTTCAAGTATATACGATAAGAATAAGATGGCAGATGCCTGCGTTAGCGCAGGTACATCTTGATTCTTTGTATATACGGGTATCCTAAGACCTCAGTTGCAGAAGGACATAAAGAGCGTGCTTGCGCTTCTTTTTTGTCCGAGGTCTTAGGATTTTTGCTTTTGCTTTCTTGCTTTGTTCAAAAGGGAGAATAAATGTTTTACTTTAAAATACTTACAGATATGTTGAAACGATTATTATTATCGACAATACTATTATTGGCTGTAATAGCAGTAATGGGGCAGTCAGTTACAATTGACAAAATCAAATATGAGGTGATTTCACCTACAGAAGCCGTCTTAGTAGATGGGTATAAGGCTGAAGGTGATGTTGTTGTCCCTGAGTATGTGACGATAAAGGACAGACAATATAGAGTGATTAAAATTGGTGATTATGCATTTAAAAAACAAAAGAAACTTGATAGTAAGGCTGAAAATACAAATATAAAAAGTATTAGGCTACCAAATAGTATTATAACAATAGGATGGGGGGCATTTGATTATTGTACCACTCTTACCTATGTTACAATGTCTAATAATCTTAAAAATATTGATGTTGGTGCATTTTATATCATGTATTTAGAAGCCCAAAACAACCAAAAACAACCAGAAATAACCAAACATAAACCTTTAATTATCAATATATTCTAAAATTTAACACTTTCAGGCTGCTTTTTGATGGTTCCCAAATTTCCACATATTTTTGAGACATATT
>JAFXDL010000044.1 GCA_017516265.1 Bacteroidaceae bacterium | reverse complement strand
GTCGGATGCGAGTCTCCGTCTTAGGCTTGTAGGTGCGCTTCACCTCCTCCTTCACGAAAATGGCCTCCTTGCGTAGCAGGGCATTGATGGCGGGCAGGGCATTCTTGATGCCTGTCTCCTTTTCTATTTGGGCTACCGTACGCTCCTTTTCATCGGTTAACAGGGAAAATATTTTTTCCTCGTTGGGGAGAAATTTTTCTTCCGTAGGGGAAAAATCCAGGTTCAGTTCAATGCGTGTTTCGCTCTCCAGTTTCATGCCCGAGGGCAGTGCGGCTTTATATACATCGCCCAAGGTGCAGAGGTAATACTCGGCCACCCATTGCCAGAAGGCCAATTGGGCGGGTGTCACTATGGGATGAGGGTCCAACACTTCGGTGACCGGTTTTACCTGATAATCACCTTCGGGAGGTGTGTTGTGCAGGCGGATGACGATGGCCGTATAGAATTTCTTTTGTCCGAAGGGTACAATCACACGGCTACCCACCTGTACCTCTCCCTCCATGTTTGCGGGCAACCGGTAGGTATAGCTGTTGGCTAAGGGGAGTGGGACGATGACGTCGGCATAGACCCACCCCAACCCTCCCTGCTGGGAGGGAGACGAAATGTTTTGCTTGTTCATGCAGTAAGGGTATTTACGCCCCTCCCTTGGGAGGGGTAGGGGGGAGGGTCTGTTTCAGCTCCGGATAACTGATACGGGTGTGATATACGGTCTTCAGCTTTTCCTTGAAGACATGCTTGATGGTTTCGATGTCACGGAAGGTGATGGGGCATTGCCGGAAGGCACCATCGGCCACCTGGGTGTCTATCAGTTTCTCCACCAGATTGCTGATGCTCTCCTCTGTATATTCAGGAAGGCTTCGCGAAGCGGCTTCCACGGTGTCGGCCATCATCAGGATAGCCTCCTCCTGGGTGGCAGGATTAGGCCCCGGATAGGTGAAGAGCGTCTTGTCAACTTCCACTTCGGGATGGGCATTTTGCTCGGATATGTAGAAGTATTTGGTCATGCCTATGCCGTGGTGGCTACTGATGAAGTTCCGTATCACCTTCGGCAGGTTGTATTTGTCGGCCAGTTTCAGTCCGTTCGTCACATGGCTGATAATGATTTGTGCACTCTCGGAGAAGGGCAACTTGTTGTGCGGATTCACTCCTGACTGATTCTCGGTGAAGAAGGCCGGGTTTTCAATCTTTCCAATGTCGTGATACAGGGCACCCGTACGCACCAATTGGCTATTGGCACCTGTGGCACGTGCGGCTTCTGCAGCCAGGTTGGCCACTTGCAACGAGTGTTGGAAGGTGCCGGGCACTACTTCCGACATTTTGCGAAGCAGCGGGGTGTTGATGTTTGAGAGCTCCACCAAGGTGACATTGCTGGTGAATCCGAAAGTCTTCTCCAACATAAAGAGTAACGGATAGGTGAAGAGCAACAGGATGCCATTGATGATCAGTGAGATGTACATGTTGGTGCTCAGCTTGGTCAAGTCGTCCGTATGGATGAGGTCGTAGGCGAAAAAGGCCAACATGCCCGAAAGGGTTATCAGCAGGGCTGCCCGCAAGAGTTGTGAGCGTTGCGAAAGTTCGCGCAAACTGTAGATGCCCACCAATCCGCCTACGAATTGTATAAGAATAAACTCGTAGGGATAGCGCAGGGCTATGGAGCAGAGTAGCAACATGGTCATGTTGGTCATGAATGCCGTGCGCGAATCCATGAACACCCGCACGATGATGGGAGCCATGGCATAGGGGATGATATAGACATTGAACAGGCTATGGGTGACCATCAGCGAAGTGATGACGGGGAAGAAGACAATCAATCCCATCAGTAGCATGATGGTGCGGTTTCGGTCGTAGTAGTCGCGTCGGAAAAGGTCGAGATAGAGGATGAAGCAGACGATGAGGATAGCCGTGAACAGAATCTGTCCGGCCAATGTCAACCGTTTCTGTGTGGCGGTGCCGCTACGTTTGTCCAGTTCCTTGCTCAGCGACTCCAGGATGTTGTATGTCCGTTGGTCGATGATTTCACCACGGTCAATGATTTTGGTACCATTGATAACCATACCGCTACTCCATGAGATGCCCGATAGCAGGTCGTTGCGTGCAGCGTCCGACTTCTCCTTGTCATAAGTGATGTTTGGCACCAGGTAGTCGTGCAAGTTGCATTGTTGCAGGATGTGCCGTTTGTATCGGGTGGTGTCGGCATAAATCAGTTTTTCGTATGCCTCCTTTTCCGTGAGTAGCGATTTCGTTTCGATGGCCTTTGCCGAGTTGCTTTCCACCATCATGACAGACTGTACACCGTCGGTCCGCAATTGCTTCAGGTCTTCTGCCGGTATGATGCCTTGCCGGTAGATTGTTTGCAGGGTGCGAACGATGTGGTTGTAGTATTGTGGATCGTTCAACAGCTTCTTCAGTTGCCCTTCTGTATAGGCTTTCCGTAGTCTTTCCAGTTGGACGGCTTCCACCTGTGCCTCTTTGTCATAGTAGGGGTGGAAGTCTTTCAGCACACTGTCCTGCTCTTGCTTCACCGTGGCTTCATCCTTGTAGATGGGGAAGTCGAACGAAGCTATCAGTTGGCCGTATCTCCAGGGGTGGTTCAGTTCGAACTGGTAAGCATAGTTTTGCTCACGGGGGAGAAAATAGACGATGATGGCAATGGCGGCTACTGCAATACCGATTCGATACAAGAGGCCGGCACGGGTCAGGGGGTGTGGAGTATTATATCTGCTCATGGTTCTTTATATGCTATGATTATCTCCTCAATTTTACTTTTTACGGGGCTAAAGTACAAAAAAAAACGATAGAGACCCCCTTTTTGTGGCATGAAAGGGCTACTTCTGCCTTTTTTTTTGCTGTAATTCAGGAAAAAACCGTATTTTTGCCGAAAATTTAAGCAAATTACATGACTATGACAGACAGAAAAGTCCGGGTGCGTTTTGCCCCGAGCCCTACTGGGGCATTACACATTGGAGGTGTACGCACGGCGTTATATAACTATTTGTTCGCCCGTCAGCATGGCGGTGAATTTATCTTCCGCATTGAGGATACAGACTCGAACCGCTTTGTGCCTGGTGCCGAAGAATACATCATTGAATCTTTCAAGTGGCTTGGCATCAAGTTTGATGAAGGTGTCAGCTTCGGTGGCAACTATGGCCCTTATCGCCAGAGTGAGCGTCGCGACATCTACAAGCAGTATGTGAAGGTGTTGCTGGATGCAGGCAAGGCATATATGGCTTTCGATACTCCCGAGGAGTTGGATGCCAAGCGTGCCGAGGTGCAGAATTTCCAGTACGATGCCTCTACCCGCATGTCCATGCGTAACTCCCTGGCCCTTCCCAAGGAAGAGGTGGAGCGCCTGTTGGCCGAGGGACACCAGTATGTGGTGCGTTTCCTTATCCAACCGGGTGAAGAGGTGCATGTCGATGACCTTATCCGTGGTGATGTGGTCATCAATTCGTCCATTCTGGATGACAAGGTGCTCTATAAGTCGGCCGATGAATTGCCCACCTACCACTTGGCTAATATTGTTGACGACCACCTGATGGAGGTTTCTCACGTCATCCGTGGTGAGGAGTGGCTCCCTTCGGCTCCCTTGCATGTGCTTCTCTACCGTGCTTTCGGTTGGGAGGATACCATGCCCCGCTTTGCCCACTTGCCCCTGTTGCTCAAGCCCGAGGGTAATGGCAAGCTCTCCAAGCGCGACGGTGATAAACTTGGTTTCCCTGTGTTCCCCCTGGAATGGCACGACCCCAAGACGGGTGAAGTCTCTTCGGGTTATCGCGAAGCCGGTTATCTGCCCGAGGCTGTCATCAACTTCTTGGCTCTGCTTGGTTGGAATCCCGGTAACGATCAGGAAATTATGTCACTCGATGAGATGGTCAACCTCTTCGACCTCAGCAAGTGCTCCAAGAGCGGTGCCCGTTTTGACTACGTGAAAGGCATCTGGTTCAACCATCAGTACCTGCTCCGTCAAGCAGACATTGACTGGACACCCGAGTTTGACAAGATTTTGCGTGCCAATGGCATCGAGTCAACTCCCGAACGCGAGGCACAGGTGGTAGCCATGATGAAACAGAAGGTGGTAGAGTACACCGATAAGTTGGGCAACAAGAAGAAGCGCAACGTCAGCTTCGTCAGCGACCTGTGGCCACTTTGCGATTTCTTCTTCCTCGCTCCGCAAACTTATGACAAGGAGGGCGACAAGTTCATCCGCAAGAATTGGAAAGAGGGTACAGGTGCAGAGATGACCGAATTGGCCGACTTGCTCGAAGGTCTTTCAGACTTTTCGGTGGAGTCTCTGAAACAAGCCGTGGATGCTTGGGCAGAAGCTGGTGAGAAGAAACCTTGGAATCCTTGGCGTGTATGCCTGGTTGGCACAGGCCAAGGTCCCGATATGTATGAATTGGCCGCTTTCTTGGGTAAAGAAGAAACCGTCAGCCGTATGCGAAAAGCGATAGAAATGCTATGAGCAGCTTACTTTCCTTCCTGCTGAAGTGTGTGTCATATATCCCCTTTGGTGTGATATATGTCATATCGGATTGCCTGTACTATATCCTATATTATGTGGTTCGGTATCGGCGGAAAGTTGTACGCAAGAATCTGACAGAGTCTTTCCCTGAGAAGAACATGCAGGAAATCAAGAGTATCGAGAAGAAGTTCTATAGCTATTTCGTGGATCAGATACTTGAGACCTGCAAACTGGCAACCATATCCCCAGAGGAAATCAGCCGGCGTATGAAGTTTACGAATGCCGAGGCTGTCAATGCCGTGTTTCGTAGTGGAAAAAGCGTTGCGCTGTACATGGGACACTATGGAAACTGGGAGTGGGTGTCGTCTATACCTTTGTGCTTGGAAAAGGGGGTGAAGTCTCACCAGATTTATCATAAGTTGAGCAATGCGAATGTCGATAAACTGATGCTGGCACTTCGGGAGCGCATGGGCTCGAAAAGTGTAGAAATGCGTAATACCGCTCGCTATGTCAACGAACAGGCTGCACTCCGAACCATTTGCCTGATAGGATTCATTGCCGACCAGTCGCCAAAGAAGAGGGATGCCCGTTATTTCCTTCCTTTCTTGCATCATCAGACACCCGTGCTGGTAGGAACTGAGAAGTTGGTAAAACGCTATGGGTATGATGCGTGGTTCCTTGAGATGAAGCGAATCCGACGGGGATATTACGAAGCTACGTTTGTCCATATGCACGAGGCTCCCCAGTCGTTGCCCGATTATGAACTGACGGCGATATATTATCGGATATTGGAGCAGATGATTCAGGCTTGTCCCGAGTTGTATTTGTGGACGCACAAACGTTTCAAACATGCGAAGAAATTGGAATCTGATTGTTGATTAGTTTATAGCCTTCCTATATAGAGATATGATGGAGATAGATTTTGTTGTCACATGGGTGGATATGGATGATCCTGCATGGCGGGCAGATTTTGAGAAATATTCAGGAAAAAAAGGGAACACGAAGAATGGTGTGTCTGAAGCCCGTTTCCGTGATTATGGATTCTTGAAATATTGGTTTCGGGGAGTGGAGAAGTTTGCCCCATGGGTACGTAAGATACATTTCATCACCAGTGGGCAGAAGCCCGAATGGCTTGATGCTAACAATCCGAAGCTGAATCTCGTGAATCACAAGGATTATATACCGGAGCAATTCCTGCCTACCTATAATTCGGTGGTTATCGAGCGCTTTATCCATAAGATACCCGGGTTGGCAGAGCATTTTGTCTATTTCAATGATGATTTCTATATAATAAATAAGGTAAGTACAGAGCGTTTCTTCAAGAATGGTTTGCCTCGTGACATTGCAGTTTTCCAATACAATCCCTCGTGGTCGCAGTGGTATAAGAGGATAAAGAACAATCTGAGAATCATCAATCGCCATTTTGACAAGAAAGAGGTCATGGCGCGTGACCATGAAAAATGGTTCAACAAGAGTTATGGTTCGAAAGCCTTCTTGAACTATCTGTTGAAGCCATACGGCAAGTTCATCACCTTGCGTACACCGCATAATGCACAGCCTTATCTGAAAAGCACTTTTGAAGAAGTTTGGGCTGTAGCAGAAAAGGAACTTTTGGAAACCTCGGTCAATCGTTTCCGTGCATTGAACGATTATACGCCTGAACTTTTCCGCACATGGCAAATCTGTAAAGGCAATTTTGAACCATACAACACCTATAATGATACCAAGATGTTCCCATTGATGATCAGGAGCAAACAGGCTATCAAAGCAGTGCGTGAACAGTCTTATTCACTGGTCTGTCTGAATGACAATGTGCATATCCGCAATTATAATCAGGTGATGGAGAACTTGAAGAATGCATTTGATTCTATCCTTCCCGAAAAGTCTAGTTTTGAATTATGAATAAGGTACTTGCAGAGATAATAGCCGGAATGATTCCTCACAGAGTGACCCGTGATAATTGGCGGGGCATTTTGCGTTATGGACTTTGGAATGCCATGAAGTTGCGGTATCGCATGAAGCACGACAAGACCAAGCCCCAGTACTATCTGGCCGTTTGTGCAATCGCCAAGAATGAAGGCCCCTATTTCAAGGAGTGGATAGAGTGGCATCTCAGTCAAGGGGTTGAGAAGTTCTATATCTATGACAATGAAAGTACGGATTGTACGAAGGAAGTGCTTGCCCCTTATATCGAATCAGGAGTGGTGGACTACACTTTCTTTCCAGGGGAGAAGAAACAATTGGCCGCATACGATGATTGTTTTGAGCACCATAGATTGGAGACACGTTGGCTTGCCGTAATTGACTTGGATGAGTTCATTGTACCCATACAAGACCAGTCGATACCCGATTTCCTGCGTCGTATGGAGAAGTTCTCAGTCGTAGAAATCAATTGGCTGGTCTATGGTAGTGGTGGTGCCAAGAGTAAAGAACCGGGTGGCGTGATGGAGAGATTCCGTAAGCATTCCCTCCCTGAACACCGCCTGAACACACATGTCAAGAGTATCTGTGATCCTCGTCGGGTATGCACCATGACCGGTTGTCACGAAGCTGCCCGTATATCGGGGCGTGCTGCTGATTCTCATGGTGTGCCTGTGACAAAAGGCCGTGCAGACCGGGTTCCCCAACAAGATGTAATCCGCATCAATCACTATGCCATCAAATCTTATGAGGAATTCTTGGGTAAGCGTGCCCGTGGTCGTGCCCGCGTGAACAGCTTGCGCGATATGAGCTATTTCGACAAGTATGATTTGAATGATATAGAGGAGTAATTCATTTCTCAAATTGCGACTTGTTGGGGAAACGCTGTTTTAGGTATTCTTTTGCCATTATTCTATCGTCATCTTGCGCATATTCGGAATCGTTCATGCAGAAAAATAAGGGATTATATTCTTGGAGTTTGGTATAATGCCCTTTTCTGTGTATTCTGACAAGCATTGACTCTTTTGGCGTGACATAACAAATTTTACCGCGTTTTTCAGCTAAGGCAATGTATGAATAGACAATTCGTTGAATGTCGTTGTCATTGCGTATGTGATTTTTTCTGTTTGCTAAGAACTCGTTGCGCAAAACTTCCTCAGCAATGCGTTTACAGTCACTTTTTAAATATGCGTCAATGTTATGATGGGGCATTCCTGTGTAATAAACCCCGTATTTGTCGTTGACAAGTTTGGATGCGTACGCAATAGTTTTGCTGTAATTTTTTAATGGCTTTCTACGGATCTTCTCACGCCAAAACCATCGTAGTTTTCGCAATCGTTTATGGGAAAGCCGTACGATAGGGAAGCCATCAGGAGTATAGAAGTCACTGATTTCAACCCTTCGATTTATAAACATGTCATCGTTGGCATATAGGAAGTGTTCTGCTAGTCCTGGGATGTTATAGAGAAACTTTTCTATCAAACTTGAGTTATAGCATGGCAGGCATTCAGCAGGCATAATCTCTGTAAGATCCACTATCTTGATTTTAGAATTGGACAAATCTAACCATTCAGGTGTTTGTCCGTCTGTTACAATGAATATCTGCCGTATCCATGGGGCATACATCTCTAATGCTCGCAAGCTGTATTTCAATTCATCGTTGTTGGCATGTCTGCCTTTGCAAGTAGTAGGCGAATTATCGTCGCTTTTTCCCATGAATGCATTACGTTTTGCTTGCCATACAGGGTCATTGCCATCTACCCAAAGGTAAACGATATCAATTTCCATTGTTCTTGTATCTTTTTTCATTTACGTTTTTATTGTTAGTTCTACGGTATTTTTTTATGTGCAGTCGGATTTTCAGGGTTCGTCATCTTCAAAATGTTCATTCCCAACAATGATAAAATGTACCTTTGGCGATTTCTTGATCTTCAAATGATTAACATTGCCACAATGCTTCAGAATGCCAATTTGCAGGGAAACCCATTGCTCTCAATATTTCTTGAGGCTTGTTTCTCAACAGATTGACAATCCCATTTTTGAAATCACTGTTTGGATTAATGGAGTGTTCCAAGTAGGCCAAATAGCAAAGTTGGGAATAGATCTTAATGGGTTGTTTTGTACTGTTGCTAATCCATTCAGAAGGCAAGTCTTTGGGTAATTGTGGCTTCCAAGGAAAACGCTTGTTCCAAAGACGTGCATGATGAGCGCAAGCATTTCTTAAAATGACAGCACATTTTATCCAACTTTCTAAATACAAGTATTGGGGGAGATTAAAACTCTTGGCCACAGCTTTTTTGACCTCTGTATCTTTGATGTTGTAGAAAAGTTTAGATAGTGTTCCAAATGAAACTACTTCCAAAACTTTCCATACAGGAGGAAATTCAGGGTCATCGTATTTGGCAAAATGTTCTTGAAGGAACTCTTCATTAGAACGATTTATTTCTTTTCGAATGTTGTCTAAGCAAGTTTGATGTATATGGGTATCTTTGAAAAGCTCTGCATTCATAAACCAAAAAGCCCCATGTCTCAAAGAAAAGAAATGTATGAGGCGTGTTCTTAATGCTATTTCAATATCTTGGATTGCGGAAAAAATCAAGGCTCTCAATTTCTTGTCGAAAAGGTACATGTTGATTGCATCCTCAAAGTAGCTTTCATTGTGGAAAGTATGAGCTTCGGCATTCTGTTCCATAGGTTTCCAATAGCTTGCTAATCTGAAATAGCTGATAGAGCGAAGTTGTTCTAATGCGACATCTTCGTTTCTAAATATAAGTCCTCTTTGCTTTAGCATGGCAAGTTGCAAAGGTATGTCTATGGGCTGTTTGCTATATTTCATATACCTATATAAAAAGCGAAGTCCCACCGTGGTACGCATCGTTGAGAGGCGTGGTGGGAATTGGTGATGCAAAGATATGTTTTTTTTTTGTATTTACCAACAAATAACTTGAGAAAAGTCTTCTCAGTCTTAACTTTAACAGATTTTAATTGTAATTCTGATATTGTTACCGATTAGTAACTATTCAAATGGCAACGCTGTTTTCAATATATACCTATTTCGCGAGGTTCAAGAATTCTGTAACATTTTGTTTGCAGTATTCTTTAGAATCTCTTGCTTGGTGTCTTTTTGAACTCTGTTTGTGTGGGTCTTATTCATCTTCTAGTTTCTGTTTGATTGCAGGATAATGCTTGAGTATCTTTTCGAAGGCTATGCGGTTGAGGTCACTTCCTGAACTGATGTTGATGGTCTTTAGGGAATATTCCTTGGGTTTCCCTACCTCTACAGCTCTGGTTTTTCCGTTTGGTACAGGCATCACATAGGTCCCTTTTGATACAGCTGCCAGCCAAAACCAGATATCATCGTTCGTCGGTGCCATTGACATGAAGAGGGCAGAGTCCAGCATCTTCTCGTCCAGGGCGTGTGGTGGGTACAAGACCCCTCCTACTCCCGTTTGCATGGCCAAGTGATTGAAATGGTGTCTCTTGAAGATGAAATCGTACCATTTGTATTTTCTCCATTTTGAATAGGGGAGGTCCAGCTTGACTTTTCTGACACGATGGGCCACAATCGCGTCGGGCACCTGCTTGTGCAGTCGGACCAAATCGCGCAACATATTCTTATGGTAGCAGATGTCATCATCAATCGTTACGATGACATCTTCGGGGAAATCCCTCAATGCAGGAATCAGTTTCTTGTATGAGCGGATCTCCGCATCATCGAATCTTACCTCAAATATGGAGCATTCCTTTTTCAGTGTTTCAAGTTCTGCGGGAAGAATGCCTTCGGGGAATTTCTGTGTGTCCAGGTAGAGCACAACTTTATCCGGCAATACTGAACCCTTCAAGACAGACCGTATGGCCTGTACGGCATACGGAATCGCAGCAGGAAATGAAGTTAGAGACACGATAGTCTGGCGTTTGTCAGTGCTCAAGCTCATCTGTTTATCTGATTTTAATAGTTTCTGTAGGCAAAAATACTACAAAAAAGTCATATTTCTATCTCTTTTGCCATAAAATGTTCAATGAATACTCGTGATGAGTTCCTTCCTTGTCTTATATTGATAAGTTTTAGTCTTTTAAACAAGCCAAAGGTATAATCTTGACTCCATCAGGTCGTGTATATGCCATTTTGCCACCTGTGAGTATGATCAATAGATCTGGTTCCCGTAATGGTACTTGTTTTTCTTCTTTATTGTGGGTTTTGACTAATACCTTTAGTATGTTAAGATGCTCAGCTCCTGTTTCGATTTCTTTACTTCCCAATTTGCATTCTATGAGAGCATACCTCCCATCAGATAAGTGAAGAACCAAGTCTGCTTCTAGTCCATACCTGTCGCGGTAATAGGAAATATGGCTGTTGAAATCTGGAGTATAAGCCCTAAGGTCTCGAATACACATTTGCTCAAAAATAAAGCCAAAGGTTTTCAGTTGAGTCATTAGTGCATCGGGGGAAAGTCCCAATGTAGCGACTGCTATTGATGGATCTACAAACGAGCGTTTAAATCCGCTTAAAGTTACGGATAATTAGTCAAATAACAAAGATATTTTCCTTTTTTGTGGCAATTCGTTTTCCTTTTTTGTGGCAATTCGTTTTCCTTTTTTGTGGCAAAACCAATATAGACCTATTTCGTGAGGTTCAGGTATTCTGTAGCATTTTGTTTGCTGTATTCCTTAGAATCTCTTGCTTGGTGTCTTTTTGAACTCCGTTGATGTGGGTCTTATTCATCTTCAAGCTTTTGTTTGATGAGCGGATACCGCTCAAGTATGTTTCTCAGGGCAGCAGAGTTTCTGTCTTCACCCGATTTGAAGTTCACGGTTTTCAGTGATAGTGTACGTGGCTTGCCCAATCCTTTGGGTTTGTTGTATCCGAAGGGGACGGGTACTATCTTGGTGTCGTTGGCCACAGCAGCGGCCCAGAACCAGATGTCATCGGTTGTGGGAGCTATTTCTGTGAACAGTTTCACGTCGAGCATATCTTCTTTCAAAGAGTGTGGAGGATACAACACACCTCCTACACCAGTCTGGATGTTCTTGAACTTGGCGTGAATCCTCTTGCCCAAGAAGTGGTACCAGCGATACTTCCGCCATTTGCGATAAGGTTTGTCCGGCTTCATGAGTTTCGCGCGGTGCGCCAATACGGCATCAGGTATCTGCTTATGCAGTTCCAGCAGGCTGTGCAGCATCTGCTTGTGGTACTTCACGTCGTCGTCGATAGTCACTATCACAGCTTCGGGGAAGTCGGTCAGGGCGGGAATCAGTTTCCTGTATGACCGTATGTCCTCGGGATAATCCCGTATTTCGAAACGTGGATTCTGCTTGGCCATATCCAAGAGTTCCTGTGGTATGCCTGTCTCCTTGAATTGGGAGAAGGTAAGATAGAGTACAATCTTGTCAGGAAGGGTAGTGCCCTCCAGGATAGATTGTATGGAATGGATGGCATACGGAATCGCAGCAGGAAATGAGGTCAGCGACACGATAGTCTGGCGTTTGTCAGTGCTCAAGCTCATCTGTTTATCTGATTTTTAAGTTTCTGTAGGCAAAAATACTACAAAAAAGTCATATTCCTATCTCTTTTGCCATAAAATGTTCAATGAATGGTCGTCATGTGACTCCTTTTGTTTGCGGAGACTGGGCAATTAGTGGTTGCTTTACACCAATAAACATACAACTTGACCCGTTAAAAGTACTGACTAGACAACCTCTTCACAACTGTGAAGAGATGTCTTCACGGTTGTCAAGAGATGTCTTCACAGCTGTCAAGAGACCTCTTCACAGCTGTGAAGAGGTTATTAAAGAGGTACTTTTCAGGGCAGACGCATTATATCTTTTACCTTATTTGTTGTTATTTTATTTTATGTATATTATTGCAATTTAGCCGTCTAAATATTGCATATGTCAATTATATTTTGTATCTTT
>JAFXDL010000043.1 GCA_017516265.1 Bacteroidaceae bacterium | reverse complement strand
CTTTGTGCCCGACGGCGGGCAACGCTACAAGCGCAACACCTTCTACGAAGTGGATGTCACCGTGGCCTACGACGGTTCGACAGACAGCTACGAGCCCAGCCCCATCAAGAACCCCGTGTACAAGGTGAGCGAATGGTATCCCGAAGAGTTCGATGTGGAAAACACCTCGCCCGTGGATTACCTGATCCTCGACAAATACTTCATCGACATGCGCAACGTGGCCGACGAGCAGATAACCTTCTATTCCTCCAACAAAGTCACCGTAGAAGTGGTGCACGATGTGGCCGACGAGATTGAAGCCCTGAAAGCCGCAGGCGAAAAGTTCCCTTGGCCCGAAGGGTTTAAGAGTGTGAATGAGTATAGAGGCGAACCGGTTGAAGTCAGTCTGTTGGAAGGAGACGATGTGACCGTGGCCACCATTCCCGGCATCTATTACCCTGACAAGGAGAACCGCCGTGTACCTATCTACACAGCCTATACAACGGATAACGGTGAGGACAAGAATACCAACCGGGAGATTACAGGTTCCACTTACAATACCCAGAATACCTTCCGCGACTTGAACAAGGCCAAGTATCTGCCCGTCACGGTGGTGGCGGAGGAGAATGCCGGTACAGGCAGTTATGCATCGAAAGAGGCATCGGAGGTATATATCACCTGGCCGGGAAACCGCTATGCAGAAAACGGAGAGAAGATAAGCATCTACAGTGCCATTCCACGAAACATGACACTGCGTTTCATCACCTTGAAGGTAACAATGGACAAGCTGTACAGCGAAGGCACCATCACCCGATACGTCATTATCAAGCAATATCCGTTGGAGTACATCGTCAACCAGTTCGGCTACTACTCTTTCATGGATGACAACATCCTGAACCGCGATGATGTAAGCCAACAATACAAGTATGTTTCTACCTTTGCCAAGAACTCAACGGATGGTACGGGTGTCAACAATGAAACCGAACTGTATCAGGCCTACTGTGGGGACCTTGGAAAAAGCAAATGGGTGACGATTCCCAAACAGATTACCGATGGATTGTTGGTGGACGCAAATAAAACATACACCAAGTTTGATGGCACCACGAGCAATTATGCCTTGAGCGGACATATCGGACAGGGTGTGGCCATGAAATGCAAATTCTATCTCGACGGTACGGCAAAGACCTACAGCAACTTCAGCACGACTGCCCGCAACCAACACTTCTGGGTGGATGCCGAGGGCAGTCACTACGGCATCATCTATCAGGCCGATGATTCGTATGGAGACGATGAGAAAGGTTCAAAAACTAAGGATGACAACCTGATTGGCCTGGATGCCAACACTCCATCCAACAACAACCGCATGTACGAAGTGCGTATCACGGCCACTTCATCCAAATACCGCATCGGCTATCCCCAAACGGCCATTTGGACTCCGGAAACAGGAAAATCACAGCTTTATGCCCTCGATACGGAAGAGAACAACCAGTTGGTTTCGCCCCACTTTGTGATTGCGTCACAATTGGGAAACACCTCGGCTACAGCATTCTGGGAAATGGCTCACGACCACTGTATGCACTATGTGGAGGTCGATAATGAAGGTAATGTGTTCGATGATTGGCGTCTGCCTACCATTGCAGAACTGAGCATCATCAAACAATACCAGCTCGATGATGATGTGTTTGATGTCACGATGAACCGCATTCTCAACTCCGATGGGGATACTCAACCACGCTATTGGACAGCCGGACGGAATTGGTATGTAGATACTACAGGTGAAGGTGGAGCTGTTTGTTATCAAGATTTTATGGCAGATGAAACAATCACTGTAGCAGCAGGACTTTATAAAGACGAAATTATAAAATCCCCTTCGTACACAGTAATTAATAAAAGAAAAACTTTCACTAACACTGTACGTATCCGTTGTGTGCGCGACATCAAATGAGAATAACTCTTCATCACTAAAAACAGCAAAAAGACAATGACACTATTTTCATCATTCAACCATATAGTAAAGAGTGTGGGCAGTGTGGCCCTGATTATCCTTTTGTCATGCATCGTGGGCGCTTGTCACGACGAAGACATGGTAGATGCCGTTCAGGGAGCAGACACCGACGGTTCGTTGACTTTCACTGTCGAAGTGCCCGGCTACGTCGTACCCACCCGTGCCGCCGGGCAAGTGAGTATTGATGCGGAAATCACGACACTCAGCCTTTTCCTGTTTGATGAAAAAGGGGGCTTCATGGGGATTGTAGATGCAGAAAAGAAAGACGGTGCATTCATTGACTCTGGAGAAAAGGATGAAATCTATGACACGGACCTTTTGAATGGACAAGGAGCCTACCAGGCCAGTATCCCACAGAATACCGAGGTCGTTCACTTCATCGCCAATGCACCGGCGGAGTTCCAGAATCTGGACATCAACCGCTACAAGGGGTTGCGTGCTGAAGAGGTGATAGCACCCATGGTGACAACCCAACAGGTCTATTGGGGAACCAGTACCTATGCCGACCTGCAACAGAAGACATTCACTCAGGAACCTGTCATTCTCTATCGCAACTATGCCAAAGTGGTATGGACATGGGAAGCTCCTGTAGCAGCTGTTGCCGACGATGATGAGAGTAACAGTGCCGTGGCACAGATTGTCTCCATTGACGGATGGACGCTCTGCAACAAACCACAAAATGCGACCGTGGCTCCTTTTGATGCCGATGCCATTGGCGAAACAAAAGGCCCTTTCCACTTCAACTTGGCCGATGCCAACAGCCGCTACACCTGTGTGCCGATGGCCGATGCATTGATGGAACTGGCCGATGGAGCCGAAGATGAGATGGTGAGCAGGAATACCGAGGGCTCGCCACAACCTCTTCCCCTCTTCGACCACACTACGGAGGCATACGGCAACAAACGGGTGTTTGCTATCTTCAAGATAACGACCAAGCGGGGAACGGAAACGGACAACAATACGCAATTATTCTACAAGATAGAACTGCTGAAAGACACGAAGGAAAACGGAATCGTGGTACATCGTGAACCCTATGACATCAAGCGTAACCACATCTATACCATCAACATCAAGGGTATCAATCCCGATTTGGGAAAGAGTACATTCACTGCTGCTGCGGAGGGGCCTGCTGCCAACAATACACTGGTGGAGGTGGAGGAGACCTTGCCCGAACTGCAGAGCAACACCAGTGTGCTGCGTGTCGAGAACGGTACGGTGCGATATATCGACAACCTGGCAACCAAATACACGACTACCGCCACTGCCACCATCGACGGAACGGAATACACAGCCTACAATGTCAACGACATACAGATATACTACAATGGCCCCTACGGCATCACAGCCGAATGGGTGACGGACAGCTGCCACTACTCCGATGGTAACAGCTATGTGCCCGAGACCTCTACGGATGCCACGCTGAAGCTCCAGTTGAAAGAGCAACAGGATGTCGATGGGCGCTTTACCCATATTGTCAGCTTCTATGCCGATGCCTTTGCCGAAGGCGACAACAGTACCCGCCGCTACAAGGAGGGACTTATCCGCATCCGCGAAACTGGAGCCGGTGCACTTTCCCGCTTCGTGCGGGTGTATATCGGCAATCCCATCAGTTTCCGTCCGTTGCTCATCAGTTCGGACATCCCGGCCATGACGGACGAACGCCTCACGGTGGCTTTCACTGTGCCCGACGAGGATTATCTGCCGGCCTCGCTCTATCCCATCGAAGTGCGCTTTGGCAGCGACCGTATTGATGTGGAGAAGAATCTCTATGTCGATGCCATGAAGGTGGAGCTGGACCAGACGGAGGACTACTCCTATGTCTATCAATACGAAAACATGGGCAGTACATGGGCATGGAATGCCGATGCCGACAATACGGTGACAAACAATTGGGGCTACAAGTATGCCTATACGATTGAAAGTGCCAAGGATGCGGGCGAACATCGCATCACCCTGCGCACAGTATCAACCAATGAAAATGTGTCAGATTTCAGTGTGATGATGGAGGGACTCAGCACCGTGTTGCTCAATGGTACGCGCAGCACGGACGAAGCCAACATTTTCAATACGCGTAAACTACGTTTTAAGGTGCAACCTGAAACAACCAATGCAGAAGCCCGCCGCATCATGCTCAACAACGGATTGGTGGACACCCGCCTGGTGACTGCGTACATCAATAACCTGAAGGGAAACAACAGTGTCAGCATCCCCTACACCTTGGGGCAGTTCAATCCTGAGGATGCAGCGAACGGTTACATGACTCCGGCAGCAGGCATCAATTCAGAGAATCCGGTAACCCTCTGGGTCTATTACCGTCCTGATGACCTTACGCCCGGCACGTGGGCTACGCCCAACAATGGTGTGCCCTTTGTCGATGCCGAAGGAAACAGTTTTGCAACACTCACAGCCAAAGCAGCTATCGGTACGCTGGACTTCACTATCAAGAACTCCAATCTGAAGAACTCCTTGGTGTTCATCACCGCCCGCAGTGGAAAGGACGATGAAACAGGCACACACCCTTATGGAGGTTCTTATACAGGTAAAGCATTGGGAGAAAAGAGCCATGTCTATACCGGCGTGAATGCCGATGCGCAGGCCTACCGTTCTGCCTCGGCACTGGTGAGTGTGCTCAGCAACTGGAAGTTCAATCCCGCAGTGAAGAACGAAGAAGGTACTTTCGAATATTCCGATGTGTATGAAAAGAAGTATGGAACCCAATCCACCGTGAATACGTATGACTTCCCGGTACGCATCGACCGTCCCAGCGGAAACGCTGCCACTATCCAGATAGATACCGAAGGGAAATTGCAACTGATAGCATACCCGGATTCTCCGTATGAGTTGACAGGAACTTACGAGACTATAAAAGACGGCACAGGAAACGAACTCTATCAAAGATCCACCGGCTCTCCCATCTCGCTGACGCTGAAGGCAGAGGCATCCAACCAGTGTGAACTGACCTTCCGCCCTTTGACCTTCGACCACTCATGTACCATCACTTTCACCAACGGTACGGGCAGCACCATTTATGATGACTCTGAGAAAAACACCTTGGAACTGACCCATACCCCCATAGCCGTATATAGCAACAAATACATGTGGTTGGATGAATATAAAGAGGCTGTCAGCAATGCACTGGTCAGTGATGCCCTTTTCAGTTCGTCGCTCAATGTCGATCCGATTGTAGGGCAGGAGTATGTGGTACGCATTTATTTCTTGGAAAATGACATCAATGCTGTATTCTCGGAAAAGCCGGAAGCCTTTACCTTCAAGTTCTCATCGAATTGCTCAGAAGTGCAGTCTCCCAATACGGATTCGGAGACAGACAACTACCAGATATTGGCAGACGGTAGCATTCAGGTGACTCAGGGATTCAAAGAGACATTGACAATTGACGGCAAACAGTACGGTTATGTGGACCTGATACTGAAGACCACCAAGGCATCCAGTTCCGAAACCATGCGTATCTCTACGGCCGATTCACCCGCCACACTCGATGGCGCAACTGCTGCCAACCCCATCAAGTTCTATCGCTACAGCGTCAGTGGGTTTGGAAACAGAACCCTTTATGAGGCAGGAGACACAGGAGTGAAATATGAACTTAGTACGGACGAAAGTACGGTCGCAGAGGATAAAAGGACGTGGGTGACACTGGACCACAACGGCATTTACCTGAACACCCATGCATCAATCATGGATGACCTGTACCAGAAAGGAAAGACCGCCTATTTACGGGTGACTTATCCATTGACAAGCAATGATAACAACCGAGTGGATGAGTTTACATTGGTTACCTCCGGATTCCATGTGGCTGCATACCCGACCGGAGCTACAATGACTGTTCTTAATCAGAATGGTACAGAGGTAAGCAACCCTACTGATGCCTCTAACAACAATGGCTATTACTGGACTTATAAGTTTGCGAATGTCCCCACAACCAACAACAGTTTCACGTTGACATTGACGACTGTAGGATATGGACTGGCCGACCTCATGAAGGTGAATGCTGAGGGCTTCACCTTTGTTGCTGAACAATCGCAATTTGCCTTGGCAACAGCGGTTGACGGGGATAGCGACGGCCAGTGGTCTATCAGTAAATACACCGGAAAGTCTGCGCCTTTAACGGAGAGTGACCGGACCGGCGAAGACCATGCCATCTTTGACGTGGGTACTCAAATCAATGGAGTACCGGACAATGGTTACAGTGCACCATCGGGTTACACCCATGCCTCCAAAATGGATGGAGCCGCCTGCATCTCATTCTATGCCCCTTACACCGGAATGAAGCTGAAGGTGGGACTCTCTCAGCGTAATAATAAAGGAGGAACACTTGCCGTGTGGTACAACGGGCAAAAAGACAATTCGTATGCAGCCAACACACCGACGGCAACAGATGCCATCTCTGAGTTTGAATATACTTTGGGTGCTCCCGGGCTCTACCAGTTGAAAGGGGAAGGAAGTGAATTCTTTCTCTATTACCTCAATCTTGTGAGAAACCGTGAGGCATATAGCGGAACAATCATAAGCCAATGGTGTGCCAAGAAGTCGGATGACACCCAAATGACCAATGCCACATGGGGAGGCACAGGCACGGCTTTGACTGACAATCTGATTTATCTGTCGGACTTTGCTGAAAAACTGGTGCTGACAGTCGATTTGCCGAATGGAGAAACAGAAGCAACCCTGACATTGTCCAACACGGGAAAATATGCCTTCAGAAATGCCGAAGGCACCAAAGTATATTCCTATACGGTAGCAGATGGAGGAACCGTCGAACTGGTGCCTGCATCCGATACAGATACAGAGATTGTGGAGGGAACGGACATCATCCAACTGACGGGATACAGCAACAACTATACCTACAGCCAGAACATCACCGTGAAAGTGATTCCATGGGTACAGTTGAGTACCAACCTGTATGATAAATATACAACCAAGAACTCTGCCGGATACCCCATCATGCAGGTAGGGGATCAAGTGAATACAGAATTTGCGCTCACCGATGAACAACATGTAGGGAAAGATCTGAAGTTTGGAATACGGGTATATAATGATGCCACATATTTGAATTTGGAATCCTATGGAGGATATGATATAAACAAAGCTGAATTGAATGCATTCTCTACATTTGTTTGGCGGGCAGTAACTGCAACCACACGTGGACTCTTCCAAATTCGTGGATTTAGCACAACTAGTGGCTACACTCCTACTGATGTTATGTACAATGGCGCATTCATGGCTGATGGGTGGAATGCTCAATTGTTTGATCTCGAAATACGTGGTGCCAGCATCACCTATTCAATGGGAGGTGTAACTGGTGTAGAGGGCGAATTGCCCGCCGACGTCTTCATCAAAGAGAGTGACAT
>JAFXDL010000042.1 GCA_017516265.1 Bacteroidaceae bacterium | reverse complement strand
GGTAGTGGAATATGTAGTGAGCGAACTGGTGCGCCTGATGCACGGCTTCGACCAACCGGCCTGGCAGGGGACGCCACGGGAGATTACGGGACTGAAGGTGGGCATCGTAGGACTGGGCAAATCGGGCGGCATGATTGCCGATGCCCTGAAGTTCTTCGGAGCCGACATCGCCTACTTTGCCCGCAGCGAAAAGCCTGCCGCCACAGCGAAGGGATACCGCTATATGCCCCTCACAGACTTGGTGGAGTGGAGCGATGTGGTCTGCTGTTGCCTGAACAAGAACACGGTATTGCTGCACGAAGAGGAGTTCCGCCGCATGGGCAGCCACAAGGTTCTGTTCAACACCGGACTATCGCCCGCATGGGACGAAGCACCCTTCCTGCAATGGCTCACCGACGAACGGAACATCTGCTACTGCGACACATTGGGAGCACTCGGCGGCGGACATCTTCTCGGACATCCGCGCGTGCGTTGCATGAATGTATCCACCGGACGCACCATCCAGGCTTTTGACCGGCTGAGCGAAAAGGTGCTGGACAACATCGCCCGAAACACTGCGCATTAAAGGATTCTAAAGTAACTATTCAGAGAAAGACTTTTATTATAAAAAACGCAGAAACAGGGTGTTCAATTCGATGTACCCTGTTTCTGAGTTCATTTAACATGAGTTTGATATAAGGAGCGGAGTAACTACCACTCCTCCCCTAAGTTAGGGGAGGTGGCCTTAGGCCGGAGGAGTGTGTGAGAATGCTGACTTCTTGACACACGCCCTCCCCCTACGGGGACTCCCTCTAACTTAGAGGGAGAGTTTTAGTTACTACTGAACCTCATAGACTTACGCATTGAATCATTACTCAAAAACAGGATACAACAAATTGGACACCCTACCTATCGGGTATAATAATCAAGAAAAAGCCGTGTAATCCGTGTAATCCGTACCTAAAAACAAATGGCATCATTTTGACACCCTCGTAAAAACGAGCATTATTCAAGTCTCTTTTATCCGATTCCCTCTATCAACCGCTTCAGTACGACGGTGGCAGAAATCTCGCGATTGGCCGCCTCGGGAATAACGATGGACTGTGGACTCTCAATGACTTCGTCGGTCACAATCATATTGCGACGCACGGGCAGACAGTGCATGAAGTAGGCATTGTTGGTGACGGCCATCTGACGGTCGCTCACCGTCCACGCACGGTCTTTGCAGAGAATCTGTCCATAATTGTCACCCGTATAGGCCGCCCAGTTCTTGGCATAGATGAAGTCTGCTCCCTCGAAAGCTTTCATCTGGTCGTACTCCACACGGGCATTTCCCACAAACTTGGGGTCGAGTTCGTAGCCCTCGGGATGGGTGATGACAAAGTCGTAGTCGGCAGCATTCATCCACTCGGCAAAGGAGTTTGGCACAGCTTGCGGAAGCGGACGGGGATGGGGAGCCCACGTAAGGACAACCTTGGGACGGGCGGTCTTCTTGTACTCCTCGATAGTAATCAGGTCGGCAAAGCTCTGAAGCGGATGGCGCGTGGCTGCCTCCATGGAGAAGACGGGACGGCCGCTGTACTTGATGAACTGATTGAGGATGACTTCCTCGTAATCATAATCACGATTCTCAAAACGGGCAAAGGAGCGTACGCCGATGACATCGCAATAGCAACCCATCACGGGGATGGCCTCCAAGAGGTGTTCGGGCTTGTCACCATCCATGATGACACCGCGCTCGGTCTCCAGTTTCCAGGCTCCCTGATTGATGTCGAGCACAATGACATTCATACCCAAGTTGAGGGCAGCCTTCTGGGTACTGAGGCGGGTGCGCAGACTGCTGTTGAAGAATATCATCATCAACGTCTTGTTGCGTCCCAACTCCACATACTTGAAACGGTCTTTCTTAATCTCAAAAGCTTCTTGCAGGGCGACATCCAACGGGCCGATATCCTGCACACAGGTAAAGTTCTTCATAATCTTAATAGACCCACCCCTTACCCCTCCCTGTGAGGGAGGGAAGTGGATAGTCTTTACTCATTATTGGACCCTCCCCCTTACCCCTCCACAAGGGAGGGGAGTGGAAAGTCCTTACTTAGTTATTAATTTATTATATTGTTAATTGTTCTTTCATTACTTTACAAATCATTCCACCCCCTCCCTCACAGGGAGGGGCAGGGGGAGAGTCCACTGGGGGAGGGTCCACCGAGGGAGAGTCCGCTCTCCTTACCCCCTCACCTGTCCATTTCCCCGGATAATCCACTTATAAGAAGTAATCTCTTCCAAGGCCATGGGACCACGGGCATGGAGTTTCTGGGTACTGATACCAATCTCGGCTCCAAGGCCAAACTGGGCACCATCGGTGAACGAGGTGGGAGCATTGGCATAGACACAGGCTGCATCTACCAGGCGGAGGAAGCGGTCAGCGCTGGCCTCATCTTCAGTAATGATGCACTCGCTATGCTTGGAACTGTTGAGACGGATATGCTCAAGGGCCTCATCCAAAGAGGCCACCGTCTTGACTGCCATGGTATAGGAGAGGAACTCGGTACCGAAACTCTCCGGCGTGGCCGGCTTCAACAATTCAGCAGGATAGCTACCTTGCAAGGCTGCATAGGCTGGCTCATCAGCATAGATGAGCACGTTGCTATCGGCCAAAGGGGCACACAGGGCAGGGAGGTCAGCGAGACGCTCTTCGTGCAACACCAGGCAATCGAGAGCGTTGCAGACACTCACACGGCGGGTCTTGGCATTGTTGACAATAGCACGTCCCTTCTCCAAATCGGCAGCCCGGTCGAAATAGGCATGACAGATGCCGGCCCCCGTCTCGATGACAGGAATGGTGGCATTGGCACGGACAAAATTGATGAGACTGCTGCTACCACGAGGGATGATAAGGTCTATATAACCATTAGCATGAAGCATCTCGGCCGTAGCCTCACGGCTGGCAGGAAGCAACTCCACCACATGGGGATTGACACCGAAGCGGACAAGCACACTGTGGATGACACCCACGATGGCACGGTTGGAACAGTCGGCATCGCTACCTCCCTTGAGCACACAGGCATTGCCACTCTTGAGACAGAGCGAGAAGACATCGAAACTGACATTCGGACGGGCTTCGTAGATGATACCTATCACACCGAAGGGAACACTCACACGGGTGAGTTCGAGACCATTGGGCAACACATGATGCTTCAAGACCCGACCAAGCGGACTAGGCAACTGGGCGACCTTACGCATATCGGCCGCAATGTCCTGCAGACGGGCGGCAGTGAGTTTCAGACGGTCGTACTTCGGATTGGCCTCGTCCATACGGGCCAGGTCTTTGGCATTCTCTGCCAAGATATAATCAGTTTGAGCCACAGCCTCATCGGCCACGGCCAGCAGGACTTCATTGATGCGGTCTCCTTCCAACATCACCAGCTCACGACTGGCAGCCTGCACTTGTTCAAAAATCTTTTTCATTTGCTATTTTATTTAAATTACGCTAGCTCAACTTCCTGGAGTTACGTCCCTTCAGTCAGTCGAAAATCTCTTCTGATTCTTACACGAAGGAATGCCTATATATATAATAAGGTACAGATTACTCCAGATAGAGATAGTCATAATGGATGAGCGGACGCTGTCCGTGCTTGCCCATCACCTCACGAGCCTCAGCTGCATCGCAAGACACACGGCCTACACCGATACGGCAGCCCTGAGCATCCATCAGACTGACAATGTCGTCCTTCTCGAACTCTCCTTCGACGCGGGTGACTCCCACGGGAAGCAAACTGACGGCCTGTTCACCCGTCAGGACTTCGACTGCACGTTGGTTCAGATGAATCTCTCCCTTGGCAAAGCCCTCGGAGTGAGCAATCCACTTCTTTACACTACCCATTTCCTCACAATTAGGCTCAAAGCGGGTACAGAGCGTACCCTCCGGGTCGTGCATGAGATCTACCAGGATGTTGTCGCGCTTGCCATTGGCAATGAACACAGTGATACCTTCATCGGCCACCTTGCGGGCGATGTTCGTCTTGGTAATCATGCCTCCACGGCCAAAGCCCGACTTCTCGGTCTGAATATATTCCGTCAAATCCTTTCCTAACTCTACGACAGGAATGAGGCGACTGGCAGGGTCACTGGGCGACCCCGTAAAAATGCCGTCAATATTGCTGAGAATGACGAGTGCCTGTGCATCCATCATGGAGGCTATGAGTCCGCTCAGTTCATCATTATCGGTAAACATCAGCTCGGTCACAGAAATCGTGTCATTCTCATTGACGATAGGGATGACACCGTTCTCCAACATGACGGTCATACAACCACGCTGGTTCAGATAGTGACGGCGCGTACCGAAGTTTTCCTTCATGGTGAGCACCTGCCCCACGGGGATATGATGTTCGCGGAAAAGTTCGTAATACCGATTGATGAGCTTGGCCTGTCCCACAGCCGAGTAGAGTTGGCGCTGTTCCACACTGTCCATCTTCTTGTCGATATGCAGTTCGCTGCGGCCCGATGCCACTGCACCGGAGGAGATGAGAATAACCTCGATGCCCTCGCGGCGAAGTTCGGCCACCTGGTCAACCAATGCGGACATACGGGTAACATCCAAAGTGCCATCTTTACGCGTAAGTACATTGCTGCCTATCTTGACAGCTATCCTTGTAAAGCAATTTGCCATATTTACATTCTTTTTGTCGCGCAAAGATAGCACTTTTTATTCAAAGTGACAAAGAAACGGACAATTCTACGCTATTTTGGGAGCAAAACATACAGAAATCGCCACTTTCAAGCAAATTCACAGAACTGTAAGCCGAAAACGTTCCTATTTGTTAAATACTATCTTTTTTTCCTCTTTCTGAAAACAATTCACTATTTTTGCACCAAATAATCAAAACTTACATGCTTATGAAAAACAAACGATTACCTCTTTTTGCCATGTGCTGTCTGGCCATGGGGTTGAACTTGACGGCACAAACCGTAACGACAAACCCCTACATTGCACGCGGAGCAACCACAGCATTCGTACGGACAACCATCAAAGGCTTCAAACTCTCCACCATGAAAGAACGTGGTGTATGCTGGAGCAGCGAAAACAGCCTGCCTACGATTGCAGACGGACACACAACAAAAACTGTGTCACAAGGAGCGACCACCTCAGGAGGCACCATGCACCGAATCGAAGGCCTGACCCCTGCAACCAAGTATTACGTGAGGGGCTATGTCATGCAAAAAGACTCTACCGTCCACTACGGCGAAGCAGTGAAGGTAATCACGATTCCCAAAGGAACTATCGGATGGACTTACAACAACGGCGAAGGGACTGCCGAGATTGAAAACCGCATCAAGACAGCCGTCATTAATGCAGTCAACTACTTGAATGAATATACCAGCATCAGCGGCTTCCATACGACAGTAAACTATAACCCAGGTGTTCCAACGGCAGAATGCAGCTACGGTGGTTGGATGAGTGTAGGTGCCCAAGTCGGCAACCAAAAAACAGGAACCATCCTGCACGAACTGTTACACGGCATCGGTGTAGGCACACATTGGGTTTGGTACGACAATGCCAATCTGCGTTCAAACACATCACGAGGAACCTGGTTGGGCGACCGGGTTACGGAACTGCTCCGCTTTTGGGACAACAATGCCAGCAGCGTGCTCAACGGCGACGACACCCACATGTGGCCCTACGGAATCAACGGTGCACAAGAAGACACAGGCAGTGAACTGCTCTATATCGGATGTGCCCTCATAGCCCAAGCCTTAGGTGAGGACGGACTGCCTCCTACTGGCGGATTCTGCACCCCAACCTACTCGTTCGATCAAGAGGACACCATCAAATACTACATCAAGAACGAAGATCCTGAGGGTGGACTCTACACTTCGTACCTGAGAGAATACCGCTTCAAACAACTGCAAGGAGATGAAATGACTGCCGAAGAGGCTATCAACAACGACAGTTGCGCCTGGTACATCACCTTCAATCCACAGACCCGCTATTACCAACTGCGCAATGCAGCTACGGGCTGCTACTTGACCTACTATGGTACAGGGCTCAATGGATTCAAACTGACAAATCAAGGATTTGCTTCGACCAACGAGAACTTCCACCTGATGCGTTCACGCATAGACGCCAACTTCGGAGGAACCACCAAGAGCGGAATCAGAGGATACTGGATTATCCATCCCGAATCGACCATGAGCCCTACCTGCCTGAATGCAGGAACAAACGGATTGACCAATACCGCCTCGTTCAACATGAGCAACGATGCCACCAAACAGCGCTGGCTTATCATGACGGCCGATGAACTCCGCGAAACAGAAAAGGCTTCCCAACAAGCTTCGCTGAAGCAACTGGACAAAGCTATCGGACAACTGAAAACTCTCATGGAGACTCCACACACGGAGGATGTGGAAGGAGTGGACATGAACATGAATGCCTTCATTGCTTCTATTGAAGGAATGGAAACAGGAACCATCACCATTCCCGAAATCAGCAGACTGATTGCCGAAGTGAATGACTCATGCAACAGTTTCCTCGGACAAGCAACACCGGCCGATGCCAGAAAGCCTTTCGACCTGACCTATATGATAGAGGATGCAGGAATAGCAACAGGTACAGGATGGTCCACGGCTCCCACTATCAACTACAACTGTGGCGAATTCTTCCAAAAGACTTTCGACATGAACCAAACCATCAAGGGGCTGCCTGCCGGAACTTACGAACTTTGTGCCCAAGGATTCCAACGCCCGGGAACTTCTGCAGATTCATACAGTGCATACATAGCAGGGAATGACAAGGTTGTCGCCACCCTTTATGCCGGAACCCAATCTACCAAACTGAAGCACATCGCTACCGAAGCACGCTCCAGCAAAGTGGGTGTAGGAACTGAAGTTGCAGTAGGAAGCCCGGTCAAATACATCCCCAATGACATGCAGGCCACATCCGCCTATTTCATGAGAGAACTGTATGAGAACTCCGTCATGGTAGAGATGGCCACCAAGGGCAACTTGAAGATTGGAATCAAGAACACTTCTTCGGCTACCAGCTATTGGACCATCTTTGACAACTTCCGCCTCTACTACTACGGAAGTCTGTCACCCGAAGAGATAGCAGGCATTGACCAGCCGATTATCAATCCCAATGCTCCAGAAGCACTCTTTGCCACACCGGCCGACATTTATGACATCACCGGCATCTGCGTACGCAAACAGGCTACTGGCCTTGAGGGACTCCCCAAAGGATTCTACATCGTGAAAGGAAAGAAGGTGATTGTCAGATAAGCCGCTGACAAAATCAGAAATAGAATTAGGCGCAGATTACACGGATTAACACGGATTTATTTTATACCTGATGGTTATAATTTATCCGTGTAATCCGCGTAATCCGCGCCTAAAAATTATACGGTCTTTTCAACGCGCTGCCACGATGCGGCTGGCACGTTGATAGTCTTCGTCATTGACAAGAATCTTCACATTACCGCCCGATGTAAGGTAAGGCGAGGTGACGGCTCCCAATGTCTCATCGCGCAACATGCAATCCACATTCTCAGTCTGCAACAATCCTTTGATAAGTTCGGCTTCCCACAGAGAGCCTTCGAATACCTCTTTCATACCTTATTATATATATAGGGTTCAACGTTTCTTATACAACAGTCCAAAGAGCGATTTGTTCACCAACGGCTAGTTCTTATCGTTCTGCCGAATCTCCACACGACGGATTTTACCACTGATGGTCTTAGGGAGCTCATCCACAAACTCTATGACACGCGGATACTTGTAGGGAGCAGTGACACGCTTCACGTGGTTCTGCAGTTCTTTGATGAGTTCTTCACCCGCTTTGTCTTTATAGGCTTGCGAAAGAATGATTGTTGCCTTCACCACCTGTCCGCGAATCTCATCGGGAACACCAGTGATGGCACATTCCACGACTGCCGGATGGGTCATCAAAGCACTCTCCACTTCAAAGGGGCCGATGCGGTAACCCGAACTCTTGATGACATCGTCGGCACGACCCACGAACCAGAAATAACCATCCTGGTCACGCCAAGCCACATCACCCGTATAATAGATTCCGTCACGCCATACATCCTTGGTCTTTTCTGGATTACGGAAATACTCTTTAAAAAGTCCGAGCGGCTTACCTTTGTCTGTGCGGATAACAATCTGTCCCTGCTCACCATCCTCTGCCGAACGGCCATCAGGTGTCAACAGGTCGATGTCGTATTGTGGGTTAGGAACTCCCATGCTACCCGGCTTCGGTTCCATCCATGGGAATGTGGCCAATGTCAAGGTGGTCTCAGTCTGCCCGAATCCCTCCATCAGACGGATACCGGTCAGTTCCTTGAATGTGTCATACACGGCCCCATTCAAAGCCTCACCCGCTGTGGTACAATACTCCAATGAAGAAAGGTCGAACTTGCGCAAATCCTCACGGATAAGGAAACGATAGATGGTGGGAGGCGCACACAGTGAAGTGATACGGTATTGCTCTATCTTATGCAGAATATCTGCCGGGGTGAACTTCTCGTGATCATACACAAAAATGTTGGCACCAGCAAACCACTGTCCGTACAACTTGCCCCAGACAGCCTTTCCCCAACCCGTATCGGCAATGGTCAGGTGCAAACTGCCGTCGTGGAGATAGTGCCACAAATAACCTGTGCTGATATGTCCGAGCGGATAAGTGAAATCATGAGCCACCATCTTGGGTTCACCTGTAGTACCCGAAGTAAAGTACATCAGCATCACATCATCATTGGTATTCACATCGGCAGGACGCACAAAGGCGGGAGCATCCTCTATTCCCTGCTGGAAATGGCTGAATCCTTCGGGATATTCGGGACCTACACTGACTAAAGCCTCCACCGTGGGACAATCAGGCATGGCGGCAGTGATATGTCCGGTAATGACACTCTCACCTGCTGCGACAATGGCTTTGATACCTGCAGCATTGCAACGATAAACAATGTCCTTCTTTGTCAACAGATGGGTAGCAGGAATCACCACTGCTCCCAACTTGTGCAGGGCAAGGATAGAGAACCAGAATTCATAACGCCGCTTCAGGATAAGCATCACCGGATCGCCCTTACCAATGCCGAGAGTCTGAAAATATGAGGCAGTGCGGTCAGTCTCGCGCTTCATATCAGCGAAAGTGAACTGCCGTTCTTCGCCATGGTCATTGGTCCACAGCAAAGCTTTCTTTTCGGGTTGCTCAGCTGCATAGACATCTACCACATCGTATGCAAAATTGAAATTCTCAGGCACATTGATGTGCATATTCTTTATGTAATCCTCCTGTGAAGTGAAGACCGTCTGCTTTAAAAATCTTTCTACCATGTGTTATATTTGTCGGTTTATTAACATTGAACAGTGTGTGTGGTTTACATGATTGCAGCCAAGAAACGTACAGGTTTTCCGTCAAGGGCTTTCATGCCATGAGGCTGGAGCGAATCGAAATAGAGACTATCACCCGGATTGAGGATAATCTCTTTTCCTGCCAAGTTCACCAACAGACGTCCTTCAAGGATATAGCTGATTTCTTGTCCTGAATGGCTGTTGAGATGAAGCGGTTCGTCATCGCCTTTAGGCTCGACAGTCACAATGAAAGGATCAATCTTGCGGTCACGGAATCCTGATGCCAACGCTTCGTACTTGTATGCCTTGCTGCGTTCTACAGACACGCCCTTGCCTGCACGAGTCAGGAAGTAAGAACTCATCTTCGGTTCTTCACCGAACATCAATACATCAAGGGTAATATCATACCGACGGGCAATCATCTGCAATGCGCTCACAGAAATATCTTTTGTACCACTCTCCATGGCCTGATATTCCTCTACTGTCAGGTTACAACTTTCGGCCACTTCCTGCTCTGTAAGTTCCAGTACATCACGCAATCCGCGCAAGCGTGCTGCTATCTGTTTAATTTGATCATTCATAATTTATCTTCTTTTTTCATTAACTATTGTCTTTAATCTGATAGTGCCTATAGTATTTATTATAGTATCTATAGGAACTATAGTGTCTAATTAAGCACTATATATAATATCCGCGGCTTCCTCAACAACTTGCCTTCATGGCACGGATAATAGCCGAAGTGAATCCGGCATGTTCCAGTTCGTTGATGCCCTTGATGGTGATACCGCCTGGAGTTGTCACCTTATCTATCTCAATGGAAGGATGAGTGTCATTGTTGAGTATCAACGCTGCAGCCCCTTTCACGCTCTGTGCCACCATACGCTGAGCATCTTTGGGATAAATACCCATCTCCACCCCAGCCTGCATAGCCGCCTGAATATACTTTAGCACGTAAGCGATGCCACACGACGTCAATGCCGTAGTGGCAGCCATCTGACTTTCGGGTACCAACATGGCCAAGCCCATCTCATTGAATATCTCTACCATCAGACGCTCGTGCTCGGGAGTAGCATTCCGACTGGCAATGAGGGTCATACTCTCCAATTGAGACATTGCCGTATTGGGTATCAGGCGAAACATGGTAAGTTCGGGAGCTGCCGTATATTCCACCAACTGCTCAAAACTAACACCTGCAGCCACAGACACCAGCACCTGCTGAGATTGCAAGGGCAAATCAGCCAACACGGGACGCATCAGCCACGGCTTCACAGCCACGATGACAAAGTCGGCCTCGCTGACTGCCGCACGGTTATCGGTCATCACAGTCAACTGAGGATGCTCCTGCTGCAACTGTTGCAATATTTTCTCAGAAGGGTCAGACACCGTAATATCTGCTGCACCCACTATGGTTCCTTTGGCCAGTCCACGGGCAATTGCTCCACCCATGTTCCCAGCACCGATGATTGTCACTTTCATTGAACTTCGTTTTTCGTTAAAGGTGGGGTCTATAAATTCACTTTAAAAGATTAAGACACTCACCATTGTTAATAATCTGTGGGAATTTATAGAACCCACTTTAACGGTTGCAAAGATACAGAAATCATGCGTTTTCACTTACTTTATTCAAGAAAAACATGCAAAAAGGCAGAAAAAAGTAGAAAAAGTGCACCTTAATCTGTATTTTCTGCATTTTCTTTTCGTCTTTCCATAAAAAAAAACTACATTTGCAACGATATTAACATTTTAACAACATTAATCTAATTCACATTCAACGTTATGAAAAAGTATTTAGCAGAAATGATTGGTACGATGGTTCTCGTACTGATGGGTTGCGGCACAGCCGTAAGTTTGGGATGTACTTCCAATGACCCCGCTTTGGCATCAACCGTAGTAGGTACAGCCATGGCTTTCGGTCTGGCCGTAGTGGCAATGGCCTATACTATTGGTGGTATCAGTGGTTGCCACATCAATCCCGCCATCACCCTGGGTTGCCTCCTGAGCGGACGCATCAGCGGTAAGGATGCCGGTATGTACATGATTTTCCAGACTATCGGTGCCATCATCGGTGCTGCCATCCTGTTCCTTTGCACTTCTACTAGCGGTGAAGCCATCGTAGGCACAGGTGCCAATGCCTGTCAAGCCGGTGTTTCAGTAATGGGAGGTCTCGTTGCTGAAATCGTCTTCACATTCGTGTTTGTCCTCGTAGTATTGGGCACTACTGATGCCAAGAAAGGTGCCGGCAACTTCGCTGGTTTGGCCATCGGTCTTTCACTCATCCTGGTTCACCTCGTATGCATCCGCTACACTGGTACTTCTGTGAACCCCGCCCGTTCTATCGGTCCCGCTCTGTTCCAAGGTGGCGAAGCCCTTTCACAGCTGTGGATTTTCATCGTAGGTCCCTTCATCGGTGCAGCCCTCTCTGCCATCGTTTGGAAACTGATTGCCTGCGACAAGTGCGAGAAGTAATACTCTCTTCTTTATCCAATTCAAGAGCCTGTGTCTGTCGATGCAGGCTCTTTTTTTGCCCGACAGACGAAAAAAGAACAGCAAACCTTGAGAGAAGAAGACAAAACGCAACACTCTTTTCTTAGAATGCTACTAAAATCAGTATAAGATATGGCACAATGGGCGCAACACAATGCCCGTTCAGAAAGAACAGTCCTTTTTAACCCAACTCATCTTCATTTTTGACTCCAAATCCTTGGAACATTCAGCGAAGTTTCCTACATTTGCAGACAAGTTAAAGAAACAGCCATTATGAAAAAGTTTGCAGACTACATCCAACGGATTGAAATCAAAGCCCTTTGGGGCAAGAAGAATATTGTATGGAACCTGCGTCCTGACGTAAATATTCTGAGCGGAATCAACGGAATCGGGAAAAGTACCATTCTGAATCAGTCTGTACGTTCGTTGGACGTACTGGACAATCAAGTTTTCACAACAGGAACAACCTCTGTAAAAATGGTGTTTCACCCCGAAGATGCCACAGCCATACGATTCGATGTTATCCGTAGCTTCGACCGTCCTCTGCTGCACGGTGATCTGTTGGAAAAGATGGCCGACAAGAATGTAAAGACGGAACTGGACTGGCAACTCTACCAACTGCAACGCCGCTACTTGGACTATCAAGTAAACGTGGGAAACCGCATCATTGAACAGCTGACCTGCGGGACAGCAGAAGGACAAACACAGGCTGCCCTACTGTCGGTTCCCAAGAAAATGTTTCAGGACATGGTGGATGAACTGTTCTGCGAAACAGGCAAACGCATCATCCGCCAAAGCAATGAAATCATGTTTGACCAGGAGGGAGAAACGCTCTATCCCTACCAACTCTCGTCGGGCGAAAAACAACTGCTCGTCATCCTGCTGACCGTACTGGTACAGGACGGACAACCCAGCGTGCTCTTCATGGACGAACCCGAAGTGAGCCTGCACATCGAATGGCAACAACGCCTCATCGAACTCATACGCCGACTGAACCACAACTTGCAGATTATCCTGACCACCCACTCGCCTGCTGTCATCATGAATGGATGGCAGGATGCTGTCACTGAAGTAAGCGACATCACAGAATAGGCCCCTCCCCCTATACCTTATTATATATATAAGCAAAACATGCCATGGGAAAGAGACTTGCCGACAATATCAACTCGCAATACATAGCTGCAGCCAACCTGCTGCGCCCCAAAAAGGCACGGAAGAAAATAGTGGCCTACGTGGAGAGCTACGACGATGTCTTCTTCTGGCGCTCGCTACTGAGTGAGTTTGAGGACGAAGAGTATTACTTTGAAGTGATGCTTCCCTCATCAGACTCATTACAAAAAGGTAAGAAAGCGGCCTTGATGAACCGATTGGGAAGCGGACTGGGACAAAACATGATTGCCTGTGTGGATGCCGACTATGACTACCTGTTACAAGGAGCCACCCACACCTCGCGGCAAATCATTCGCAGCCGGTACGTGCTGCACACCTATGCCTATGCCATCGAAAACTTCCAGTGCTATGCCGAAAGTCTGCACGAAGCCTGTGTAATGGCCACCCTGAACGACCGCTCCATCATTGACATCCCCGCCTTTATGCGGCTCTATTCGCAAACTATCTTTCCCCTGTTCGCCTGGTCTATATGGTTCTATCGTAAAGGCATACTCAACCGGTTTTCCATCACGGACTTCAACAACACCGTATCGTTGGGAGCCGTCAATCTGCGCCAACCAGAAGAGGCTTTGAATGCTGTGGCCGGACGCGTACGCCGCAAACTCAACTGGCTGGAAAACCGTTTTTCACGTGACCGGGCAGGAGTGAAAGCCTTGCAGGACGAACTACAGCAGTTGGGGGTCACACCCGAAACCACCTACCTCTTCATACAGGGGCACAACCTGTTTGAGAATGTCATACTGAAACTACTCTACCCCATCTGTGCCCAACTGCGCCGCGAACGTGAACTCGAAATAAAGATGCTGGCCGAACACAACCAACAGATGCAAAACGAACTGACCTGCTACCAACACAGCCAGGCGGGCATCAACTTCATCCTGCGGAAGAACACCGGCTACAAAGAGGCCCCCCTCTACCAACTGTTACGGGACGATGTACGGCGTTTTCTGGACAATCTGCGCCCAAAAACAAAAGAAAACAACCCCAAAGAGTAAAAAATATACCTCCGACTCTTGGCTATGTGCCAAATAATTAGTTACTTTGCACCCGCTTTCGCGCAATCGCTGTCAAAAAGTAGAGAGATTTGATATGTTGCGTAGTAACGATAAACAATTTAATAACTAATTAACAATGGATTTAATTAAAATTGCTGAAGAAGCATTTGCTACCGGTAAGGAGCATCCCGCATTCAAGGCTGGTGACACTGTAACCGTAGCATACCGTATCGTTGAGGGTAACAAGGAGCGTGTACAGCTGTACCGCGGTGTTGTTATCAAAATTGCAGGTCACGGAAACAAGAAACGTTTCACCGTGCGCAAAATGTCAGGAACAGTTGGTGTAGAGCGTATCTTCCCCATCGAGTCTCCGGCAATCGACAGCATCACTGTCAACAAGATTGGTAAGGTTCGTCGCGCCAAGTTGTACTACCTGCGCAAACTTACCGGTAAGAAGGCCAGAATTGCAGAGAAGCGCGTTAACGCTTAATCATACGAACTGGTTAAAAGACAAAAGGCGTATCCGTCATGACGGATGCGCCTTTCTTTTATTCTCACCCAAACACCACACGTCTGCTTGGTTCAGCAACTCACGTGAGTCTTGTCTTGCAACTCACGTGTGTTATCAATGAAGACTCACGTGAGTCTTTACATCAAACTCACGTGAGTCTCCAAACAGAGGTTTTGAGGAGTCATCATGAACCTTTTCGGATGGGAATGACAAAGCTTCCCCAAACCTTCCCCTTAATCAATCCATGTGGAACACTTCGGGCAGAGGAATGGAAACCGGAGAGTTATCTGGATTAACCTCCATGATGTCTGCCATATAGTCCCACCACTTCTGCACGATAGGATTGGTACCCATGTCCTGTGAAGACTCTTCACCTCTAGTCTTTTGGAACGCGAACAGGATATTGGTGTCCTTGTCCCAATAGATTGAGTAGTCATACACTCCGTTCTTGGAGAGCAACTCTTTCAGCTCGGGCCAAATGGCAGCGTGACGTCTCTCATACTCTTCCTCGAAGCCAGGCTTCAGGAACATTTTGAATGCTTCTCTTTTCATTTTGTTCTTCAGGTTTTTAGTTAATATTACAATATCAGTTTTTCAGTATTCCCTTCATGGAAAATAGCCTTATCAGTCTTCTGCTCTGTGCGATAGAACTGTACGGCACTATCATTCATCTTGGGATGCTGGCTCTTCAACAGATTGATAATTTCAGCTCCTGCCCAAATCACAGGGCCATAACCGTGAGCCGCCATCTTGTGAACGGGACGATAGTAGTAAAAAGCAGGATCAAAAGCCATACCTGTACCTACACAAGTACCGCCTACCTGACCTTGTTCATCAATCTGCGTTGTCACTCCATGCCATGCCAACAAAGCTACTGGACCATAAGTCATAGCATCCAACCATCCTTTATTGATACCGTGAGCTATACAATAGGCATAGATAGCCGTAGCCGAAGTCTCCAGATAAGAATCGTTACGGTCGAGCAACTGATGCCAAAGTCCTTCGCCACTTTGCAAAGCCGCCAAGCCACGCACATGTTCGCGATAAAGAGTCATGATTTCGTTGCGCTTCGGATAATTCTCGGGCAATACGTCCAGCACCTCGCACATCGTAAGGATGGCCCAACCATTGGCACGTCCCCAATGGAATGCAGGATGGTCCTCCATGCTCTCTACCCATCCATGGCGGAAGAGTTTCTTCTCGGGCACCCACATGCGCTCGGCAAACTGAAGAACCTGACGCACCGCCTCTGCCTGATAACGGGGTTGCTCGTCACCAGCAATTACCGAATACCAAGCCACCGGCGGGATACCCATGAACATATCATCGAGCCACAATGTGTTATAGAAAGGACGTGTGCGGGCAAAGGTCCCATCAGCCAAGCGGTATTCACCATTCATGATGTAATTGATATAGTTTTCAATCAACGGAGTGAGTTTCAATGAGGGGTCCTTCAACTGAGCTTTCACCATAGCTGCACATACAGCCCCTGCATCATCCAATGCATGAGGGTCAAGAATCTGGCGCATCTGACCATCAATACGTCCCTCCTTTTCATGGATAGCCTTGAAATAAGGAGCCACCTCAGCCAAGAAGCTGAAGCGCTTGGTCACATAATCCATATAAGCCTGGTCACCGGTTGCTTCTGCGGCCGCCAACATTGCCGAATAGGTAACTCCCCACTCATAGCTGGCCAACCGGAAGGTGCCGCGTTCAAGTTGGGCGTCAGGCCCCATGTTGGCATAATCGGTGATGGTTTCACCTGTCTTCTTGTCCACAACACGGGCAGGAGTACATGACTCCAGATAGTTGAGCACCCGATCCATACACGCCTTCACCTCTTCTACTGAGCCTACCCCATAAGGAGTGTTATAGTCGGGCTTCATCAGATGCAAGGGAGTATTCGAATCATTGATGACCACCTCTTCGCCACCATTGTTTTGCGGAGCGCTACATGCTCCCAATAATGTCATCAGGGCTGCTACACCCCATATTCTGCTTTTCATGTCTCAATTATTAGTTTAAATATGTTATTTCTTGATTTCAAATCCACGGAAAAGTCCAGGCTTCAGGTCTGAACCAAAGTAGAATCCCTGCTGGGTCGGTTGGTTGTAAGCCACATTCTGCGTGGCAATACTTATACGGTAAACAGGGTCTTCCAAGAATGTATGGAAACGGTATTCTGTAGGGATTGTAGAGACATAGAGGCGCAACGCAGAATTATCCTCGGTACGCAACAGAACCTCTTCGCGCCAGTCGCCCAAGATGTCAGCCTGAACGCAGGGATTACTCTTACTGCCGTTGTTACGCACACCTTCAAGTGTCACCAGTTCCTCACACTGACGGTTTTCCCAATTATATTTGAATATACGGTTACCATCGAGCAACTCACGCGAGAGGTCACCATCCCACCATACGGCCATGTTGCAAGGCAGACGACCCGGTTCTTCATTGATGAGTTCCCCCTTCACATTACGGATTCCACCCGAAGCAAGAGACCACATCTCCACACCCCACGAAGTAGGGTCAATATCGGCTGCCATACAACGACCCACATCTTCGCCTGACTTTACTTGGAAGATAACTTCACCCGTTGCCGCATCGCGGAAGGTAGAACCGTCACGACGGTTCTCATGACAATCCCACACCTGCAATTTGTCAGAATCAGGGAAGAACCCAGTCAAATGCATGGCATCACCATGTCCCATACGGGTAGTGTAGAGTCCCTTACCATTATTGTCAACGGTCATGGAACCATAGATGATTTCGTCGCATCCATCACCATCCACATCACCTACACGCAAGTTGTGATTGCCCTGTCCGGCAAAGTCACCATTACCTTCGTCGTTAGAGTCAAACACCCAACGTTGCGTCAACTGCTTGCCATCCCAATCGAAAGCGGCAAGCACGGTACGGGTGTAATATCCACGACACATCACCACACTGGGACGGACACCATCCAAATAAGCGACACAAGCCAAATAGCGGTCAGAGCGGTTGGCTTTAGTATCACCCCAACCAGCCAGTTCACCACGCTCGGGTACATAGTCGATGGTACAAAGCGCTTCACCTGTCAAACCACTGAACACGGTGAGGTATTCAGGACCTCTGAGGATTCGTCCCTGGTTTTGGGGAGTAGGCATACGGAAACCACGGCGGCGCTGTTGCTGACCATTGCGATTTCGGTCTCCTTGAGGCGGACGCTGTCCCTGCATCTCCGGGCGGTTCCCCTCGGCTTTCATCTGAGCTTCGCGTTCCTTCCTCATCTTTTCAAACTCCACCATGCGCTTGTATTGGCCTACGGTGTCGCCATGTTCGCGCCAGTCGGCATCTGCATCGCCAATCACCTTGCCCAAGCCGTCCACAGTGCCGTCACCAGTCTTCATCACCACTTCAGCACGGTTATCGCCATCCAAGTCATACACCATGAACTGTGTGTAGTGTGCACCGGCACGGATATTCCGGCCAAGGTCGATACGCCACAAGCGTTCACCTGTCAGACGGTAGCAATCGAAGAAGACATTACCCGTGTAACCATCATGTGCATTGTCATGTGCATTGCTGGGATCCCACTTCAGAATGATTTCATATTCACCATCACCATCCACATCACCGATGCTGGCATCGTTGGCATTATAAGTATAAGTCTGTCCGGACGGAGTCTTTCCATCTTCGGGCTTTTGCAAAGGGATATTCAAGTATCCTACTGGCATATCAGCAGCGAGCTGAAACTTTCCGTCAGTCTGATGGGTTTCCACTCCTTCCACCACAGGACGGACTTCATAGGTTGCAGCTTGTCCGTTTCCCTGTTTGTCCACCCACATGGTGGCACTGCCTGCAGGCACCGTAGCCACCTGCTGTCCATTACGGTAGATATTGAAAGATGTTTCTACTGGGTCTGACGACAAATAACGCCACGTGAGACAAGTCTCCGCTTCGCTCTGCCGTACAGCCACCACACCGCGTCCCAATTGTTCGCGTTGCATCTTAGTAAAGTCATACCCTATTTGTGCATTCGTACAAGATGTCATACTGGCCATGCACACCAAACCAGCCAAAATCAGTTTCCCTTTCATGGAATTACATGGATTATCAATTATGTTATAAGGTTAGTTCTTTTTATTCCGTCGCAAATATACGCATTTTTCTCTTTACGGAAGAAACAAAGTCGGCTTTTTTACCGAATCTCCCACATAAAGCACCTCAGACAGCCCCTCAAGCCATCAATCTGCAAACAGAAATATGGTTTTAATATCCTTTTTTTTGCCCAACCGACAAATTATCTCTATCTTTGCGGCACTTCAGAAGAAAAGAGTGCATATACTAACAACTAATTAACCATAAAAACCTATTTAAGAATTACAGATGAAGAAAATGTTTTTTGCCGCCCTGCTCTTCACATTTGCAGGCATCTGTGCCACACAAGCACAGGAACTTCCCGACAAGAAAGCAACATTGCAGACACTGCTTAACGTCAACAAGTACTTCATGCGCAAGAATCCCGATCCGGGATGCCCCACCTTTGTGCGTAACAAAATGCGCCCCAGCCATCTGTGGACACGTGGTGTCTATTACGAAGGAGTAATGGCTCTCTATGGCATCTACCCTCAAGAAGAACTCTTCGACTACACCTACCAATGGGGCGAAGCACACAAATGGATTATCCGTAACGGTAGCCAAAGCCGCGATGCCGATGACCAATGCTGCGGACAGACATTCATTGACATGTACCGCCTTACTGGCGACCGCCGCATGATTCGCAGTATCGACGCTTGCCTGAACATGCTCATCAACACACCGCAAGTAAATGACTGGTGGTGGATTGATGCTGTACAAATGGCCATGCCCCTTTTTGCCAAGATGGGTGTAGAGAAAGGCAATGACCAACGCTACTTCGACAAAATGTGGGATATGTATGAATACACCCGCAATCAACATGGAGAAAACGGTATGTACAATCCTAAAGACGGCCTGTGGTGGCGCGACCATGACTTCGACCCTCCCTACAAAGAACCTAACGGAGAGGACTGCTACTGGTCACGCGGAAACGGCTGGGTATATGCTGCTCTCGTACGTGTACTCGATGAAATCCCAGCCAATGAAAAGCATCGTGCAGACTACATCGCCGACTTCAAAGCCATGAGCAAGGCTCTGAAAGCCTGCCAACGCCCCGACGGATATTGGAACGTAAGCCTTCACGACGGAAGTAATTTCGGCGGTAAGGAAACCAGTGGAACCTCACTCTTCGTCTATGGTATGGCTTGGGGTGTCCGCAAGGGCATTCTCGACCGCGACGAATACCTGCCCATCCTGCTGAAAGCATGGAATGCCATGGTGAAAGAATGTGTACACAAGAATGGATTCCTCGGCTATGTACAAGGCACAGGCAAGGAGCCTAAAGACGGACAACCCGTAGCTTACGACAGTGTTCCTGACTTTGAGGACTACGGAATCGGATGTTTCCTTCTTGCAGGAACTGAGGTTTACAAATTGAAATAAGCCACATCCTCCGACCCTATAATAAATGCGGGTTGCGCGAATGATACACGAGGAACAATCCCCCTCTATACCATTCGCGCAACCCGCTTTCTTTTTTTATCCTATTTCAAAAATGGCAACCTTCAAGAACGTCATTTCCTAAACCACTTACCCACAATAGGGAGTTGACTGAGAGGGAAATCATGCCTAACAGTGTAAGCCACAAAAAAGCCCATCAACAGAGTATTGAAAGCCAATCGCAGGAATATATCCCATTGGGCAGGAATGAGCATAGATACAAAATAGAGGACAACAGCCAACGAAGCATAGCGACCGATACTCTTCAAATCATAATGAATAGGGAACTTCCGTTGGCCGATAAAATAAGATAGCAACATACAGACTCCATATCCTGCCACACCTGCCCATGCGCAAGCCATGTAGCCGTAGAGAGGTATCAGGAAGACATTAATCAAGACAATTACGACACATCCTGCAATGGAGAACCAAGCGCCATACCTAGTCTGGTCGGTCAGCTTGTACCAAAAAGACAGATTGAAATAGATGCCCATGAAAATCTCTGCAACCATCACGATGGGAACAACCTTGAGCCCCTCCCAATAATCTGGAGCAATGATATAGCGCAACAGATCCAGATAGAACACCACAGCCAAAAAAGCCATTAAAGCAAAAATAATGAAATACTTCATTGCCTGGGCATAAGTCTCACGATTGTCTTTTGAGGCCGACTTACCAAAAACAAACGGTTCGTATGCATAACGGAAAGCTTGAATAAGCATAGCCATAACCATAGCCACCTTACTGGCACCTCCATAGATTCCAAGCTGGGCCAGTCCGGCCTGCTCACTACCCTGATAAACCAAGGGGAATATTATTTTATCTACCGTCTGGTTCAAGATTCCTGCTAATCCCAAAATCAGCATCGGAAACGAATAGGAAAGAATCTTCCGCCAAAGCCTGTAGTCAAACACATAACGGAATCCCGTCAGTTCAGGCCAAAAGAGGACGGTAATGGAAGCCGTACATACCAAATTGATACCGAAAGCATAGCCTACCCCTACACCAGGATTATACAAAGCGCCAACCCACTCGGGGTGACTATCATAAAGAGCAGGGAAAGCAACAAAGTAAAGGAGATTCAGGCTGATGCTCATGACAATGAACAACAGTTTCAAACCTGCAAATTTCAAAGCTTTCTTCTGATAGCGCAACCAAGCAAAAGGTATGCATTGAAAAGCATCAAGAGCCACCACTGCAGCCATTATACCAATATATTCAGGATGGTTTGCATAACCCAGCATATCCGCCACACTGTCCAGATTGGCATAAACAAGCAGAAAAAACAGTAGCGAAGTGCTGAACACAGAGATAAGGATGGTACTATAAACCCGCATCGGATTCTCGCCCTGTTTGTTGGCAAAACGGAAGAAACCCGTCTCCATACCGTACGTAAGCAACACCAACATAAAAGCCGTCAGGGCATAGACATTCGTAATGACACCGTACCCACCCGAAGCGGCACTCAACTTAGCAGTGTACAAAGGTACAAGCAGATAGTTAAGGAACTTTCCCACAATACTGCTCAAACCATATATGGCCGTTTCTTTGGCCAATGATTTCAAATTTGCCATCGTAGTTTCTTTTTAATACTATAGTGACTATAGAACTATAGTTACTATAAATACTATAGCCGTATACTCTCAAAAAAGGCTCTCCATTCCGCTATCATTACGTAGAGGAGTTTTTCCCAAATGACGATAAGCCAGTTCGGTCACTTCACGTCCACGAGGGGTACGTTTGATGAATCCCTCCTTGATAAGGAATGGCTCATATACCTCTTCCACCGTTCCAGCATCCTCACCTATTGCCGTTGCAATGGTACTTACTCCTACCGGACCTCCCTTGAATTTGTCAATGATGGTGTTCAGAATCTTATTGTCAATCTCATCCAAGCCATGACGGTCGATATTGAGAGCTTCCAATGCATAACGGGCTATCTCGGTATCAATGCGTCCGCTTCCCTTCACCTGTGCAAAATCGCGTACACGACGCAACAAGGCATTGGCAATACGGGGAGTACCACGACTCCGGCCTGCTATCTCATCAGCAGCTTTAGGGTCACATGGGACATTCAATATTTTGGCCGACCGCAAAATGATACGCGCCAATACGGAAGCATCGTAATACTCCAGATGCAGATTGATGCCAAAACGGGCACGAAGCGGAGCTGTCAACAGACCGCTTCGAGTTGTAGCCCCCACCAATGTAAAAGGATTCAGCCCTATCTGAATACTTCGGGCCGATGGTCCTTTGTCTATCATGATGTCGATGCGATAATCCTCCATTGCCGAATAGAGGTATTCCTCAACTACAGGTGACAAACGGTGGATTTCATCAATGAACAATACATCGTTAGGCTCCAATGAAGTCAACAAACCAGCCAAATCTCCAGGCTTATCAAGCACAGGACCTGACGTTATCTTGAACCCAACACCCAATTCGGCTGCAATAATCTGACTGAGGGTTGTCTTTCCCAACCCCGGAGGACCATGCAAAAGGGTATGGTCAAGCGGTTCGCCACGCAAACGGGCTGCCTGAACAAAGATACTGAGATTCTCCACTACCTTGTTCTGTCCACTGAAGTCGCTGAAACGTAATGGACGGAGCACATTCTCATACTCCCGCTCACGACTGGCGTACTGCTCTTCGCGTATATCAAAGTTTTCTTCCATGACCCTCTCTTCTTTTTTCTTTAGGTGGGTCCTACAAATTCGCTTTGACGGAAAATCGGAGTTTAGCCGAGATATTTTTGTCAGTCATGAAGGAAGTGTAGCGAGCTACACGACCGATATGAGTGACAAAAAGAGCCGGATAAAGCCGATTTAACGGCAAAAAGATTAAAGCACTCACCATCGTTAATAATCTGTGGGAATTTATAGGACCCACCTTCATTCAGTCTCACCTTCTCACAGCAATAAGGAAGAAGACGAAAGACTGATTTTACTTTTTCTTCATCGAAAAACGGAAATTCACTGGCACTGTCATCTTCACAGGCACAGGCTTTCCTTGGTAAAGACCTGGAATCCAACGAGGCATGGATTTGACAACACGCAAGGCTTCGTTGTCCAACAAAGTATTTACCTTCCGCTCCACTTTAGCATTGACTATGGAGCCGTCAGGATTCACCGTAAAGCCAACCTTCACAGAGCCCTGCAGTTTTTTCTTCAAAGCTTCCTGTGGGTACTTCACATTTCTAGACAAAAACTTCTTATAAGCAGCATCGCCACCAGGGAACTGGGGCTTGGTATCTGTTTCCTCAGGCAAATAAAGGATTTTGCGAACCACTTTACTTCCCATGCTGGTAATGTCACCACCCATAACAACCTCACCATCCGTACCCTCACCGGAAACAACCACATATTGTGCATTGGTTGAAGGTATTGTAGCAGAGTTTTCTGTTTGAAGAAGCACTTCTTCCTGCTGATTCTCCGCTAATGCCTTTTTGCTTTTACAACTTGTCAGTTGGCCTCCCACAATAAGCAGAACAACTGCAAAAAAATACATTCTATACATAAGCTTCGGTTTTGTTTTTTCATTCTTGCGGCAAACTTACATATTTTTTTTCATATAGCCATAAAAAAAGGGGCATCAATCTGCATTATACCTATAAAATAAGGGCTGCACCACTACAGGTACAGCCCTTTTTTCTTGCTATTTCAGTCGAGATATCTCTCAAAAGATTATTCAGCACGCAGTGTGAAGCGCTTGAAAGCAACCACCTTCAATTCGGGATCGGTCTCCTTCAACACCTCGCGTACAGTCTTCTTGCCATCCATGATTTCTTCCTGGTTGAGCAAGCAAACCTCCTTCAAGAACTTGCCGAGACGACCCTTGGCAATGTTCTGAATCATAGCTTCGGGGAGGTTGGCAGCCTTCTCTGCAGACACAGTAGCGATGATTTCCTTAGCCTTGGCAACATCCTCAGCTGTGATCCATCCCTTGGCCATGTTGCTCTCCATGTGATCTTCGCTATCTACGTGAGCGGGGTTGATGCCAGCCTTCTTGAGGGCAGCCTCAACAGCCTTCTGTACCTGCTCAGCCTTAGTCTTCTCAACAGCTACAGCGATTTCCTGATTCTTGATTTCCTCTGAAACACCGTCTTCGTCAATAGCGATGGGGTTCATGGCAGCAATCTGCATAGCCACACCCTTAGCTGCAGCCTCAGCAGCCTTGTTCATAGCCACGAGTGTGCAGAGCTGGTTCTTACCCTGGTGGTTGTAAACGGTAGTATATTCACCCTCTACAGTCATGTAGCCATCGAGTTCCATCTTCTCGCCAGTGATACCGCTACGGTCAGTCACAGCATCCTGAACGGTTCCGTTACCCAGTGTCAAAGCCTTCACCTCGTCGAGAGTCTGGCACTTGTTGGCAACAGCCAAGTCAAGGATATCCTGAGTCAACTTCACGAAGTCAGCATTGTTAGCCACGAAGTCAGTTTCACACTTCAGAGCAATGATAGCAGCGAAGTTACCATCGGCCTTAGCCAATACACAACCCTCAGAAGCTTCACGGTCAGAGCGCTTGGCAGCTACAGCCTGTCCCTTCTTGCGGATAATCTCCATTGCCTTATCGATATCGCCTTCAGCTTCAGTCAAGGCGTTCTTGCAGTCCATCATACCAGCACCGGTCATCTTGCGGAGCTTGGTAATTTCAGCCATTGTTACAGCCATTGTTATTCCTTTCTTTTTTTAGTTTATATTCTTATATCTTTGAAACAGAATGTGTCAATATGCTAAGTTCCGACTTTTCAGCCTTAGCGTGCCGCATGGTGATTAGCACATCAGCACATTAGCACATTGACACATTAATATATTAAGCCTCTTCTTCTGTAGTAGCAGGAGCCTCAGCAGCCTCCTCAGCCTTCTCTACACGAGCCTTAGAAGCACCTCTTTTACGAGAGGGCTTAACGGGAGCAGCAGACTCACCGGCAGCTTCCATATCTACCTTCTCGGCCTTACGCTCTTCGATACCCTCCTGGATAGCGGCGCAGCAAGCATCGAGGATAACCTCGATAGACTTTGTAGCATCATCGTTAGCGGGGATTACGAAGTCGATGTCGTTAGGATCAGAGTTAGTATCTACAATACCGAATACGGGGATACCCAGACGGTTAGCCTCGCGGACAGCGATGTTCTCCTTCAATACGTCGATAACGAACAATGCAGAAGGAAGACGGCTCAGGTCGGCGATAGAACCGAGGTTCTTCTCCAACTTGGCACGCTGACGAGAAATCTGGAGGATTTCACGCTTAGAGAGGTTTGAATAAGTACCGTCGTTAGTCAACTTGTCGATGGTAGCCATCTTCTTCACAGCCTTGCGGATAGTGGGGAAGTTGGTCAACATACCACCCGGCCAGCGCTCGATAACGTAGGGCATGTTTACAGATGCAGCTTTCTCAGCTACCACCTGCTTAGCTTGTTTCTTAGTAGCTACAAACAGGATTCTCTTTCCTGATTTTGCAATCTGCTTCAGAGCCTCAGCGGCTTCATTCACCTTAGCAGCAGTCTTGTGGAGGTCAATGATATGGATACCATTGCGTTCCATAAAAATATAGGGAGCCATAGCGGGGTTCCACTTTCTCTTCAAGTGACCGAAGTGGCAACCGGCTTCCAACAGTGTATCAAAATTAATTCTTGACATTTTGTTTTTTCTTTTTTTAATCGTTTACTTTCTTTTTAGCTTTTCTGCCTTGCGGCATTTTGTTCACCAACCGTCAGGTAGTCTTTTGTCCACGAAGAATCCTGCCGGTTTAGATTCTAAACGCTATTCGATTTCAGTTCTTAAGTTCTTGAGTCTCCAAGTTTATGAGTCCCTCTGAGGAATTGCTCCAACTTATCAACCAATAAACTGACAAACTCAAATTAACGCTTACTGAACTGGAATCTTCTACGTGCCTTGGGACGACCCGGCTTCTTACGCTCAACAGCACGGGGATCGCGAGTCATGAAGCCTTCTGAACGGAGAGTCTTCTTGTCCTCGGGGTTGATCTTTACCAATGCGCGGGCAATAGCCAGACGCAAAGCCTGTGACTGTCCGGTGAAACCACCGCCACAAAGATTCACTTTGATATCATATTTCTCAGCCACTTCCAGCTTGTTCAAGGGCTGCTTCACTACATACTGCAGGATTGTTGAGGGGAAGTACTGAGTC
>JAFXDL010000041.1 GCA_017516265.1 Bacteroidaceae bacterium | reverse complement strand
GTGAATGGCGGTATCGAGAAGAAAGGTATGGCCAAGGGTAGTGTGTTCGAAGGAACTTTCTACACCAGCGGTACCCCTTCGGCAGACAACACCTACGCTTTGGTTGTCACTTTTGAAGAAGGTACTCCGTATGAGCCGCTGGCTATGACATTGGCCAACCCCGCACAGGGTGGCGAGTGGTCTGGTGCAGCCCAGTACAAGACTTACGGAACCAAGGGTGTGCCCCACTTTGAGTTTACTTCAATTATCAGCACTGATGTAGTGGCAACTGTTACCATTGGTGAAAAAGTGTATTCACCAATTGAGTGTACGGTGGATGGTTACAATCCCAAATTGGATATCACCGGTATGCCCGCAACGATGAATGAAGCCATCGCTGCTGGTTTGCTGAAGGCTGGTGACTCGTTCACCTTGACTCTCTCCGGTATTGTTGACAAGGAGTTCACAGCCAATACACTGAAGGATACTACTTTCACCTATACATTGGCTTCTACCTCTTGTACAGGTGTTGATCCTGCAGCCAACACCAGTCGTACTGTGTTGCCCGAGAAAGTTGTATTCTCATTTGATGGTGTAATCAATATAGACAATGCTCAGTTTGGTTTCGTTGACCTCTTCAATGCAACTGATACCACTTGGTTGGAAGGTGTTACAGTAGAGGGTACTTCTGTAATTATTCCTGTTCCTGTTATTGAAGGTCTGCTTCCCAAGAAGTATGATGTAGTGGCCAAGAATGTGACCGATGCCAATGGCAAGGTGATTACTTATGGTACAACTCCCGGTCAGTTGAAGGTTTCTTACGGCACATCAAACGGCCATTTCAAGCCGGTTGCGGATCCTGCAAACTATGCTGAATTGTTTGGCTTGAAGACCATAACATTGACATTTCCTGATGAAGTGGTATATGACAATTCTATTGCTACAGGAGATATGAAGGTCCAAACAATGTCAGGTTATGATTGGGTGAATGTAGAAGATGTAACGATGACTTATGCCATTGATGAAGAGGATGCCCGTATCGTAACAGTAACATTGGATAAAGAAATTACCACTTCGGGTTCTTATATGGTAGAGATTCCTCAGAAGCTCTTCTGGTCAAAAAAGTATTACAATACAGAAGATTTGAAGAGTGCAGCCTATGTATATTACAATCCTGCGGTACGCAATACGTATGATGTGCTTCCTTTCGGTCCTAAGGAAGTGTCTCCGGCCGATGGTTCAACTGTGAACAAACTTGATGAAGTTGTCATTACTTTCCCCGAGAATGTGAATATAGATGAAGAACTCGTTGCTGTACTTGTTTCAGGTGAAATGGGTGTTGCTCCTGATACTTTGGCAATTGCCACTTTGACATGGGATGCAGAGGATTATGCCAAGATGCTTGTTCAGTTTGCTGAACCGTTTGATTCAACCGGTGTCTTCCGTTTGATTATTCCTGCTGGTGCGGCTACAGACGAAGCTACAGAGACCAAAGTAAGTCAAGAATTGGGTTACACTTTCACCGTTGACCCCGACTACTGGGATCCCGAATGGGTGGTAGAGGTTGGTGCCAACTGTACTGAGGAGGCTCCCTGCCAGCTGATTGCCGGACGCAAGTATAACTTCACCGAGATGTACAGCTATGCCACATTCACGGCTACAGAGAACGGACGTGTATATCTGACAGCTGCAGAAGACAGCAAGACCGGAACATTGTGGATGTGTGATGCTGATTGGGTACGTACTGGAAATCTCAATTCTTCAGAAGATGGTGGTTTGTGGTTCGGTGTTGTCGCCGGAGAGACTTACTATATTACCAATTACGGCTTTGGCTCACGCATCGTGCAGGTGACATTCGATGGCAGCCAGTCTCCTTATGAGCCTATCGCTTACATCGGCGCCAACCCTGCTGATGGCGGTATCTGGAGCAAGTCTGTGAAAGGTCAGTACAGTTATACCAAGGGTGCTGTTGAGTTTGTCTTTACGCATGACATCGACTTGGATGCTGCACAGATTTTCGTGGTTCTGCCCTCTAAGGACAACAAGGAGATTGACGTGACAGATTTGGCTTATCCCGAAACAGGTAGTGCATACAATGTGAGCGGACGTTTTGCCGCCTTCGACATGCGCGAGGCTATGGAGGAAGTCAAGACACAGAACGGATTGAAGGCCGGTGATAAGGTGCAGATTGTGCTGAAGAACGTGCAGGATGCCAACTTTGCCGACAACAAACTGGAAGGAGAGTTCAAGCTTGAGCTGACTTTGGCTGCCACTGTATGTACTTCGGTATATCCGAACTGCGAGTATGGTGGTGTGGATGCCATTCCTTCTGTAATCGAGTTCCAGTTCGATGGCAACGTTACTTGCACCGATGGCAAGGGTTGGATTATCGACGTTCAGAGCGGTGAGAAGCAGGAGTTCGCTATCGAGAACTTTGCATGCGATTCTCGTGAAAACTGGGACGGAAGCCTCATCTATATGGCAAGCGTCGCTCTGCCCGAAGCTACCATTGAGCTGACTTCAAGAAAGTTCGACATCCAGTTGGAAGGCTTGGTTGATGATGAAAGCAATGCCGTTTCTTACGGAAGCGAGGCTGGCAAATTCATTATCAATTACTATTTCCGTGATGACTGTCTGAATTTCGTAACAGCTGATCCGGCTGATGAAACTGAAGTTACTTCTTTCGCTACTACCAAATTGACCTATGCCGAAGAGGTACACCTCAACCCGAGCGAAGACATCGAACGTCCTTACTTCTATGCTGGTGATGATATAGTGTATGGTACAATGGCAATTGACCCCAATGACCCGAAGAGTGTCATCATCACTTGGGAGAAGGAAATCACCAAGCCCGGACGCTATGGCATCACCATTGAGAAGGGTTCTATCTACGACAGCAAGTTCGATGCTACGAAGGAGGATTATGGTGTGGCCGACGGTGCCAGTTACAATCCTTACTACGACATCACTTACTACATCCCTGCCGATGTTTCGGCTACAACCGTTTTGGCTGTTACTCCCGAACCTACTGTTGGTTATGGGGCAACTCCAATTAGCCAGCTCCCCGAAGAGGTGGTTATCGAGTTTGAGGGAACAGTGAAGGAAGTGGTTTCTGCTTACAGCGAGGTGAATATCGGCTATTCAGAGAATGTTCCCGAAGAAGGCTTTGCTTTGCAGTCTCGCATCGAAGACAACAAGGTAATCTTGACCATCCCTGCCGAGCATGTTTCAACAGTGACAATGGGCCAGTACACCATCACCGTAAATGCGTTGGGCGAGGACGGCAAGCCTATCGGTTACGCATTCGATAATTGGGGTGAATATGATGCGTATGCAGAATGTATCTCATTCAGCTATTCTGTTGAGAAGACTCTGGAACTCATCAGTGCAGTTCCTGCTGACGGCGCTACTGTGAAGCAGTTGGACAAGGTGGTATTGACCTTCAGTGAGAATATCTTTGAAACAGACAATATCAGTTCTGCAATCAGATTGTGGGATGAAATGTGGGATAAGTACGTAGAACCTACCGTTACATTTGAAGGTAACGTGGCTACCTTGACATTTGACCCCGCTGTTACCGAAGCCGGATATTATGATTTGGTTATCTATCAGGGATTCTTCTCTACTGAGGAATATATTGGTAATAGTGAATTGTACTTCGGCTTGACAGTTGACCCCAACTATGTGGCTCAGGAGCCTTTGGCTATCGTCAGCGCTACTCCCGAGAATGGTGCAACCGTAGCCAACTTGACTACTGTAGAATTGAAGCTGAACAAGAAAGTGGGTTATCTCTACAAGAGCATGTTGATTCCTGCTGACGGTGGTGACGATGCTGCTTCTGCTTCGCTCACTCAGTCAGAGACCGATCCTACAAGCTATACACTCGACTTTACATTCGAGGGTCTCTTTGCCGATGGTGCTGCATTGCGTAAGGGTGTGACATACACCATGACTTTGGAAGCTTATGCTTCGGAAGAGGCTTGGCAGCGCGACGGTGCACACGAAACCGTAACTTTGACTTACGTAGGCGATGCTGAAGCATTCCAGTACAGCGATGTTACTTTCGAGGGCATCACTCCGGCTGAGGACTTCGTTATCACAGACAAGTCTCAGAACAAGTTCACCGTGAAGTTCAGTGGTGCAGTGGAAATGGTTGAGGACTATACCTTCATCAACCTTGGACAGGGTGCTACTGAGAAGTTTGCAAGCATCGAGGCCAATGCCGACAAGACTGAATATACGCTGACCATTGCCGAAAGCCTGTTGGCTACGCTGAGAAACGAGGTTTATATCGTCTTCGCTGCCAACGACCTCAATGGCAAGCGCGTACAGGGTAACAACGGTGAGGAAGAGTTCAGTTGCTTCGCTTACAGCTTCAAGACCGTTATCGGTGTGCCCGACCTGACCGTTACTCCCGATGCTGCCGTTGAGCAGGCTTCTCTGAGTGTATTCTCTATCAAGTGTGCCGAAGGTCTCACTCCTTCATGGACAGCTGGCAACATCACATTGACTGATGCCAACGGCAATGCCATCGCCTTGAATGATGCAGAACCCGTTATCCCCGCTGATAAGGCTGACGACTGGAGCTACGTTCCCGTTGAATGGACCGTTGCTTTGAAGGAAGAGCTGACTGCCGTAGGTGCTTACACCTTGACTGTTCCCGCCGGTTACTTCAACATCGGTAACATGCAAGGTCAGGTATTGGCTAGCAAGGAGACTACCGTTGTCTTCAACATCACTGCAGCTGCTCAAGGTATCAAGGGTGTGACCGTAGATACTGAGGTGAAGGTTTACAACGTAGCCGGTGTGGCCGTTGCTCAGGGCAAGGCTGCCGAGGTACTGAAGAACCTCACTAAGGGTATCTACATTGTGAACGGTAAGAAGTACGTTGTGAAGTAATAAGGCTTCAGAATAGTATTGTCATAATCAAAGCGAAGAGGGTGGCTCCACGAAAAGTGGAAGTCACCCTCTTTTTTCTTTCCCTCCGCGCTTTGTTACGTGAGATATTTTCCTTTTCTTTGCACAGACATTATTAACGAACTATAAACGAATGTATATCATGAAAAGACTTTTTTATCTCTTTTCCCTTTTGGCCGTTTCAGCCTTGTCGCTGATGGCCGCTCCTGAGATACCTTGGAAGAATGGCCCTTTGCGAGTGAGTGACAACCACCGTTACTTGGTGCATCAGAATGGGACTCCCTTCTTCTGGTTGGGCGATACCGGTTGGCTGATGCCCGAACGGCTCAATCGCGATGAGGTGGCGTTTTATTTGGGGCGTTGTGCCCAGGCCGGATACAACGTGGTGCAGGTTCAGACGGTGAACGGTGTGCCCGCCTACAATGTCTATGGCCAGTCATCGCATCCCTTCGGCTATGACTTTACGGGCATCGACCGTCCGGGGGTGTATGGCTATTGGGACCACATGGACTACATCATCCGGACCGCCGAGCGGAATGGTATATATATAGGTATGGTATGCATCTGGGGCGGACTGGTGAAGGGCGGACAGATGACCGAGGAGGAGGCCGTGAAGTACGGCACTTTCCTGGCCAACCGCTATAAGGACTGTCCGAACATCGTGTGGATTATCGGAGGCGACATACAGGGAAACATCAAGACCGAGGTGTGGGAGACCCTTGCACGCACCATCCGCGCCATAGACCCTGGACATCTGGTGACCTTTCATCCGCGTGGGCGCACCTGTTCGTCGCAATTTTTTCCCCAGGCCGAGTGGATAGACTTCCACATGTTTCAGAGCGGACACCGCCGCTACGGACAACGCATGGGCAACAAGGATTATCCCATCCCTGATGATACCGAAGAGGACAGCTGGCGTTATGTGGCCCAGTCATTGGACGTCGCTCCCCTGAAGCCTGTGCTCGATGGCGAACCTTCCTATGAGAATATTCCTCAGGGACTGCACCATGATACTGAGCCCCGCTGGTCGGCCGCCGATGTGCGGCGCTATGCCTATTGGTCTGTGTTTGCCGGCTCGTGCGGACATACCTATGGGTGCAACGACATCATGCAGTTCTATCGTCCGGGCCTGTCGCCTGCCTATTTTGCCGATACTCCTTGGTGGCAAGCCCTCGACTTTCCCGGATTCAACCAGATGCAGCACTTGAAGAACCTGATGCTCACCTTCTCCTACGAAGAGCGGATGCCCGGACAAGATGTCATAGCACCCAGTGATGCTTTGCAGGCCGAGAGCGATGCATTGCCTCTGCTCTCTGCTCCTGATGACCAGTTGCCTCCCAAAGGAACCATTTTCCCGGCCGACTCGTCACTTGTCTGCAAGAAGTACAACCGCCTCGTGGCTACCCGTGGCACCGATTACCTGTTGGTGTACAACTATACCGGCCGTCCCATGCAGATTGACCTGACAAAGATTGAGGGGAAGCGGAAACGGGCCTGGTGGTATAGTCCCGTGACGGGTGCGTACGCCTATATCGGTGAGTTCAAGAATCGTACCACCGAGTTCCTCCCTGCCGTAGCTGGGGTGGGCAAGGATGTCGTGCTCGTCGTCACCGATGCGGCCGCCTCCTACATCCGCCTGAACACAAGTGATGGCGCTGCGGGCGAGAAGGACTACGAGGAATAGTTGCAACCGTATAAAATATACTTAAAATATTGTTACTTTTTAACTCTCTCTTCGGTCAGTTGCGAAAAAGAGTGTATTTTTGCAACCAGTTGATAATAAAACACCAATAAAGAACTGTATTTGAAAAGAATTTTATCTTGATTATCCCATGAACAGACGAACAATCTATTCCTGCATGATGGCTGTGGGGATGATGTGGGTGGCCGCCAGCGGCACATCTGCCATTGCCCAGAATATCTCAGAGAAGAAGCAGGTGACACGTCCCGTGGCGGAGACCTCATTCCGAAACCTTGCACGCGGCATGGACGATGCCTGGTACCGTACCCGTGAGGCACGCACTGTGGCCGATAGTGTCCTTGCTTACCAGTTCCCCAGTGGCGGATGGGCCAAGAATCAGAGTTGGCACCAGCGTCCCGATGCCAAAAAAGAGAAAGAGCGTGCACTCATCCGCAAGCAGATGAAGTCTGCCGACGGTATAGGCTCCACCATCGACAACATGAGTACTACCATCGAACTCCTTTTCCTGACCAATATGTACAAGGCCACGGGCAAGAAAATCTACCGCCAGGCTTTCATGCGCGGATTCGAGTACCTGCTGGAGGCGCAATACGACAATGGCGGATGGCCCCAGTACTATCCCCTGAAGAAACCTCATAAGGATGGACGTCCCGACTACTCGGTGCACATCACCTATAATGACGATGCCATGAGCAATGTCATCAAACTCATGCGCGACCTGGCCGAGGGCGACAAGGCCCCCTACGATGCCCTGAAACTTTCCGAGGCAGACAAGGGCCGTGCCAAAGAGGCTTATGACAAGGCCATCCAGTGCATCGTCAATACACAAATCATCAAGAACGGCCGTCGTACCGTATGGTGTCAGCAGCACCACTTCGAGACCTTGGAACCTGTGCAGGCACGTGCTTATGAGTTTCCCTCCTTCACCGCCGAGGGCGAGACGGCCGACCTGTTGGAGCTTCTCATGGGTGTGAAGAATCCCTCGCCCCAAGTAATGGCCGCTGTGGAGAGTGCCGTAGAGTGGCTTCGTAACCATGCCATCAAGGGATACCGTCACGAGAGTTTCCGCGATGCCGATGGCAAGTGGGACCGTCGTCTGGTGCCCGATGCCAATGCACCTCTCCTGTGGGCACGGAACTATGACCTCGAGACCGAGAAGCCCTACTTTGGCGACCGCGACGGGAAGAAACACGATGACTATGCCGAAATCAGCCGTGAGCGTCGCACGGGATACAGTTGGATAGGCTCTGATGTGCAGGGCGTGCTCGACAAATATCCCGCCTGGTACACCAAGCATCACCCTGGTAACTATCAGACGGGCGACTACGGATACCTCTATTGCCACATGAGCGGACGTGGCGAGTGGACAGCCTATGCCCTCAGTCGGGACGGCCTCCATTTCCACGACCTCATCAATGGCGACCCCATCATGAACCGTGACGAACATGCCCGCATCGAGGGCGGACAGCGCGATGCCTACATCACCCGCCGCCACGATGGCAAGGGATACCTGATGGTCACCACCGACATGCGCGTCAGCAGCTACAAGGAGTTGAAGAAGGCTGCCGAGTGGGACAACTACGGCATCGACCTCCTCACCTCCGACGACCTCATCCATTGGCAGTCTGTCACCTTCGACTACCGCCGTGGAGCCTCTATCTTCTGCGACCCCCAGTCGCCCGATGTCTATAAGGACTGGAGCACCATCAACCGTGTGTGGGCACCCCAAATCATCTGGGACCGCAACTACAAGTGGCCCGACGGGAAGAAGGGCGGATACATGATCTACTACTCCATGTGGAACCGCGCCGAGGAGAAGTACGACCGCATGTACTACTCCTATGCCGACGAATCCTTCACCCGCCTCACCAAACCCCAATTGCTCTTTGATTGGGGCTATGCCACCATCGATGCCGACATCAACTACCTGCCCTCCGATGGCCTCTTCCACATGATGATAAAGAAGGAAGGGGGCACACCCGGCATCTTCACCACCGCCTCCAAGAAACTCACTGGCCCTTGGCCCGAACCCGTGGCCGACGACTATGTGGATTTCGAAGGGAAGAAGAAGTGCGAGGGCGCATCGGCCTTTCAGCTTGTGGGCGACAGCACATGGCGCGTGGCCTACATCGAGTACTCTTCGCGTCCGCGCAACTACCGCATCTGCCGGGCCGACAAAAACCTGCGCAACTTCAGCAATCCCCAGAATATCGAGGGGGTGAACGGTCCTCAGCACGGCTCCTTCATGCGCCTGACCAAGGAGGAGTATGAACGCCTGCAAGCATGGTCGGACAGCCTCGAAGCGCAACATCTGGCTCCCAATCAGGCCAATCCCGTCTTCCCCGGCCTCCATGCCGACCCTGAAGTACTCTATAGTGAGCAGACGGGCAAGTACTACATCTATCCCACCACCGACGGCACTGAGGGGTGGAAGAGCCACGACTTCCGTGTCTTCTCCTCGCCCGACCTGAAGACGTGGACTGACGAGGGGGTGATGCTCGACCTTCACACCGATGTTGCCTGGACTGACTGGTACGCTTGGGCACCCTGCATCATCGAGTGCAAGTATGTGAAGGGCAAACTGGCCCGCACTCCCAAGGAACTGAAGAAGAAGGGCAAGAAGGTCTCCTACAAGTACTTCTACTACTTCACAGCCGGGAAGAATATCGGTGTGGCCGTGGCCGACCGTCCCGAAGGACCCTTCAAGGATGCTCTTGGCAAACCCTTGCTCAATCAGCCACCTGCCGGCATCAAGGCACAGGTCATCGACCCCGATGTCTTCATGGACCCCCAGACGGGCAAGTACTATCTCTATTGGGGCAACAGTTTCCTTGCCTGTTCGGAGCTGAACGAGGATATGGTGTCTGTCAAAGAGGGTAGTACAAAGATCCTCATCAACCGCCCCGACAAGCGCAAGTACAGCTACAACGAAGGCACCTACGTCTTCTACCGCAACGGTCTTTACTACTTCATGTGGAGCGAGAACGACACCCGCAGTGCCAACTACCGCGTGCGTTACCTCATCAGCGAGTCGCCCACCGAGTTCATTCGCGACGGCAAGCCCGCCCAGGTGGAGCGTACCGTCATCCTTCAGCAGGACCCCTCGAAACAGATTTATGGCACCGGTCACCACTCCATCCTTCAGAAGCCCGGCACCGACGAGTGGTACATCGTCTATCACCGCTTTGCCCGTCCCGAGGGAATCAAGCTCGGATGGTCAGCCGGATACAACCGTGAAGTCTGCATCGACCGTCTTGAGTTCAACCCTGACGGCACCATCAAACCCGTTGTGCCATCGCTTTGATGAGGGGAGTTCTGGGTTCAAGGTTTAAGAGGTAAAGTCAAAAATAAATTTAGGCACGGATTACACGGATTAACACGGATTTATATTTCATTTTTATACCCGAACGGTTATAATTTATCCGTGTAATCTGCGTAATCCGTGCCTAAAGAAACAAATGCTTTCATTTTGAAACACCCTCTCCTTTCTCCCTCTGTCAACTGGAAAACGATAACTTTTCTGCAAAAAAAACAGCAAAAAGTTTGCAAATTCAAAATAAAGCAGTACCTTTGCACCCGCAATCAAGAAAGATTGATGCCCAGATGGCGGAATCGGTAGACGCGCTGGTCTCAAACACCAGTGGATTCACTTCCATCCCGGTTCGACCCCGGGTCTGGGTACAGATAAAAAGCTAAGTAATTGATGATTCAATGCTTAGCTTTTTTTATTGAAAATTTGGCTTTTAGAAGAATTGATACTGGGTCGTGCGTTCCTCTGTCTCCCTGTTTGGAAAAACTCTACGATTATCCATCATAAGCGCACCATTTATGCGTTATCAGCTTACATTTTGTCATTCTGGGAAAATGTAGATTATGCATAAATATGCAGAAAAGACTGGCATGGTTGCATAAATATACAGGAATAGGCGCGTTTCTTGCACTTTTTAGCTTCCCTTTTTCAGAAATTCTACACTTTCTATGCGACAAAACAGGGGGAAGAGAAGGGGTAAACAGGCACTTTGTCGGAGGAGAACAGCTGTCCGACTGCAGACAAACAGCTATCCGAGTACTACACGGACAGCTGTCCGTCACGTGTCCGACAGCTGTTTGACTCGTGTCCGACAGCTATCGGACTGCTGATAGCCTATTTCCTGCCTGTTTTCGTCCCGTTTTCAGATACCAAACACCTTGCTTTTGTTTCCTATAATTCGCAGTTTTTGAGAGTTGAATTTTATCTAACCAATTATTAAGCAATAGGATACGTATGAATTTGGTGCTAAAAATCCCGTATTTTCAGCCAACTTCTCTGTCAGGCGGAAATACGGGATTCTCGTGAAGCAAATATACAATTTGACATTTTGTCAAAGGTAGCCGTTTGTGGAAAACGCCTTCAATGCTCCTGTTAATCCGTATTCGGACAAGCAGGAAGGCGAGGGTAAGTGAAGAGTGAAGAACAAAGAGTGAAGAATGAAAGTGGCTCTACCAATCCACGGAGCCGCTTTCAGCCGACAACAAAGAGAGTGTGTTTTTACGAAGTTTATGGTGAAAGGAAGAGGAAAAGCCTCAGACATTCACAGCCTTTTCTTTACCCGAATCCGAACTTGTGTTTTCCCCTTGTTAGAGGCCAAGATTCTACTCCTCTACCCACAGGAGGTCGCTGATGATGCCATCGGAGAGGAAGATGCCCGCCTCGGTGAGGCGCAGGGTGTCGTCCTGTAGCTCGAGGTGGCCGCGCTGTAGGTGCGGACGGGCCATACGTTGGAGGTAGGTGTGCAGTTCTTTGCCAAATTCTGTGTTCACATGGTTGAACGAGGCTCCCCAACGGGTGCGCAGGGTGGTGACCAGGTAGTCGTTGTAGCGGGTGTGGAGGTCGAGCTCTTCGCGTTCGATGAGGGGAGTGCCTTCGCTGATGCCTTGGATGTACTGGGGGATGGAGGCTATGTTCCACTGGCGCGAATGGCCGTCGTAAGAGTGGGCGGCCGCCCCGCATCCGAGGTAGGGGATACCCTGCCAGTAGCTGCTGTTGTGGCGCGAATGCATGTTCGGGAGGCAGAAGTTGGAGATTTCGTAGTGCTGATAGCCTGCAGCGGTGAGCTTCCCGACCAACAGGGTGTACATGGCGGCACTGACCTCTTCGTCCACTTCGCTGACGGTGCCTTGCTGCCTCATGCGCCAGAGCGGGGTGCCCTCTTCGTAGGTGAGGTGGTAGGCCGACAGGTGGGGGACACGGAGAGCGACGGCTTGCTCCAGTTCCCACTCCCATGCGGTGAGGTCCTGGCCGGGCAGGCCGTAGATGAGGTCGATGCTGAGGTTGTGGAATCCGTGTGTGCGGCACCGGCTGACAGCCTCGATGGCCTGGCGGGCGGTATGGCGGCGACCGAGCAGGCGCAAGCGCTGGTCGTCGAAGGTCTGCACCCCCATGCTGATGCGGTTGACGGGGAGCATGGCCTTGAGGCCCGACACGTATGCTTCGGTGAGGTCGTCGGGGTTGGCCTCCAGAGTGACTTCGGCATCGGGGGCGATGTCATATACCTTATATATATATAGGAAGAGGCGCTCGAGCTGGGGCAGGGTGAGTTGCGAGGGGGTGCCTCCGCCCAGATAGATGGTGCGCACGGGGGACGAGCCGACGATGTAGGACTTCCGCATCTCCAGTTCGCGGCAGAGGGCGGTCACGTAGGCCTCCTGCTGTCCCGAGTCGGTGGAGGAGAAGAAGTCGCAATAGGCGCAGCGGCGTTGGCAGAAGGGGATGTGGATGTAGATACCGGACATGGGAGTTTTGGGTTTTGAGGTTTGCGTGCAAAGTTACTAAAAAGTTGGCTAAATGTACACTCGTGATAGCAAAATGAAAGGAACAAATGAAGAAGAAGAGCAAAAAAAGAGCGTTTTTTCTGTCCGGAGATGAACGGAAAATGGAGCTAAAGTGTTGACTTGTCGAATGAAAGCAGAAAAAGATGTTTTAAAACATAGTTTTGAAACACGGTTTGTTTGGTTGGTTATTCGGACAATATTTTATAATTTGCGCTCCGTTTTTGAACAGAAGAGTTTTTTAACCGCGTCTAAGACGTAATATTAACAACATAATACTTAATATATCATGAAAGTATATCAGACTAGTGAAATCAAGAACATTGCCCTGTTGGGTAATGACGGTGCAGGAAAAACCACTCTCACTGAGGCTTTGCTCTATGAGAGTGGTATTATAAAACGTCGCGGAAGAATCACCGCCAAGAATACCGTGAGCGACTATTTTCCTGTAGAACAAGAATATGGATACTCGGTGTTCTCAACCGTGTATCACGTGGAATGGAACGGAAAGAAACTGAACATCATCGACTGCCCGGGAAGTGATGACTTCGTGGGGGCAGCCATGACAGCCTTGAATGTGACCGATACAGCCATCCTGTTGCTGAACGGACAATACGGTGTAGAGGTGGGCACTCAGAACCACTTCCGCTACACCGAGAAACTGGGTAAGCCGGTCATCTTCCTCGTGAACCAGCTGGATAATGAGAAGTGCGACTATGACAACGTGTTGGAGCAGTTGCAGAGCGTGTATGGCTCAAAAGTTGTGCCCGTGCAATATCCCTTGGAGACTGGTCCAAACTTCAACGCTGTGATTGACGTGTTGCTGATGAAGAAATACTCATGGGGTCCCGAAGGTGGTGCGCCCACAATCAGCGAAATTCCCGCCGAGGAGATGGACAAGGCTATGGAGATGCACAAGGCCCTCGTGGAGGCTGCTGCTGAAAATGACGAAGGCTTGATGGAGAAGTTCTTCGAACAGGACTCGCTGACCGAGGACGAGATGCGCGAAGGTATCCGCAAGGGATTGGCTTCACGCGGCATGTTCCCCGTCTTCTGTGTATGTGCAGGTAAGGACATGGGTGTGCGTCGTCTGATGGAATTCCTTGGCAACGTGGTTCCTTTCGTGGATGAAATGCCGAAGGTGTTCAATACACGTGGTGCCGAAATCGTGCCCAGTGCTGACGGTCCCACTTCACTCTACTTCTTCAAGACAGCCGTAGAGCCGCATATCGGAGACGTGCAGTACTTCAAGGTGATGAGTGGTGTGGTTCGCGAAGGTGACGACCTGAACAATGCCGACCGTGGTTCGAAGGAGCGCATGTCGCAGATGTTCGTGTGTGCAGGTGCCAACCGTATCAAGGTGGAAGAGCTTCGTGCGGGTGACATCGGCTGTACCGTGAAACTGAAGGATGTGAAGACGGGCAATACGCTGAACGGAAAGGATTGTGACAACCGCTTCAACTTCATCAAATATCCCAACCCGAAATATTCACGTGCCATCAAGGCTGTAAACGAGAGCGAAACAGAAAAGATGATGGCTGCCCTCAACCGTATGCGCGAGGAAGACCCCACATGGATGGTGGAACAGAGCAAGGAGTTGCGCCAAATCATTGTACACGGACAGGGTGAGTTCCACTTGCGTACACTGAAGTGGAGAATGGAGAACAACGAGAAGATTCAGATCAAGTTTGAGGAACCTCGCATCCCGTATCGTGAAACCATCACCAAGGCTGCCCGTGCCGACTATCGTCACAAGAAACAGTCGGGTGGTGCCGGACAGTTCGGTGAAGTGCACCTCATCGTGGAGCCTTATTACGAAGGTATGCCTGCACCTGACACTTACAGATTCGGTGGCCAGGAGTACAAGATGAACGTGAAGGGTACGGAAGAAGTGCAGCTCGAATGGGGCGGCAAGCTGGTGTTCGTCAACAGTATCGTGGGGGGTTCTATCGACGCCCGTTTCATGCCTGCTATCCTGAAAGGTGTAATGAGCCGTATGGAACAAGGTCCGTTGACCGGTTCGTATGCCCGCGATGTGCGTGTCATCGTCTATGACGGAAAGATGCACCCGGTAGATTCTAACGAACTCTCCTTCATGCTGGCCGGACGCCAAGCCTTCAGTGAAGCTTTCCGCAATGCCGGACCGAAGATTCTGGAGCCTATCTACGACGTGGAAGTATTTGTGCCCAGTGACAAGATGGGTGATGTGATGAGTGATCTTCAGGGACGCCGCGCCATGATTATGGGTATGAACAGCGAGAACGGATACGAGAAACTGATTGCCCGTGTGCCGTTGAAGGAGATGTCTTCTTACTCTACTTCGCTCAGTTCACTCACAGGCGGACGTGCTTCGTTCATCATGAAGTTTGCCAGCTACGAACTCGTGCCTGGTGACGTACAGGACAAGCTGATGAAGGAGTTCGAAGCTAATCAGAGCAACGAAGATTAACGATTCGGTACACTATTGATATGAAAAAGCCGCGTTCTGTTAAAAGAATGCGGCTTTTTTTATAATATCTGCTAAAATAATTGCCGGTTTTTAGCGATTCACATTTAAATTTGTATTATTTTTGCAAACAAACAAGCTGAAAAGTTGTTTAAGTAGTCATAATATTAATCAAAAATGCAAATTCGGTTAATAAACGAAAATATGCATCTAAAACTTGTTAAGCGTTATTGCCTGGCATTAAAGAGCATGGTATATTTGCAGACATGAAAAAGTCAACGATTTGGATATTGGGTATAATCATGGGCGTCTCCTTCCTGTGTCTGCTCTACTTGCAGGTGAGCTATATCGAGGAGATGGTGAAGATGCGTAAGGAACAGTTCGACGAATCTGTGGCCCGCAGCCTCACCAAAGCTGCGCGTAACCTGGAGTTGGACGAGACCTACCGTTTCCTGCAGAGGGATGTGGAGCGCACGATTGCCATGTCCGACACGAGCCATGCACAGCCCGACTCATTGAACATCATCAGGTTCAAGGGGAGCTATCATGCCTACGATGGTGTCTCCATGTTCAGGATGCGTATGGCCATCACTAACCCTTCGTTGTCTCCCAAGGCTGTTATCTCCAAAAGTAAAGGTCCGGGAAACAGCAGCTTCTCACAAAGTCTGCAGCTACAGCGTGAAATCATCAAGAATAAATATGTATATCAGCGGAACTTGCTGGAGGAGGCCGTCTATACCATGATGCGCACTGTCAGTAATAAACCGCTCGAACGGCGCATCGACTTCAGCAAACTGGGAGGAGACTTGAAATCGGAACTTCTGGACAATGGCATAGACATACCTTTCCACTTCACCGTATCAACGGGCTATGGTCGGGAAGTGTATCGTTGCTCGGACTATGAGGAAGCAGGGGAGGAGCACTCCTATACCCGCGAACTGTTCCCCGAGGACCCACCGGCCAAGATGGGTATCCTGAAGGTGCATTTCCCGACAATGAACGACTATATCTTCAGTTCTGTCAGATTCATGATTCCGTCGCTCATCTTCACGGTGGTGCTGCTCATAACCTTTATCTTCACCATCGTTGTCATCTTCCGCCAGAAGAAGTTGACCGAGATAAAGAACGACTTCATCAACAACATGACGCACGAGTTCAAGACTCCGATTTCTACCATCTCATTGGCGGCACAGATGTTGCAGGATCCCTCTGTCGGCAAGTCGCCACAGATGTTCCAGCACATCTCCCGTGTCATCAACGACGAGACTAAGCGCTTGCGTTTCCAGGTGGAGAAGGTGTTGCAGATGTCGATGTTTGAGAAACAGAAAGTGACGATGAAGGCCAAAGACCTTGACGCCAATGAACTGATAGCGGGGGTTATCAATACCTTTGCCCTGAAGGTGGAGAAGCACAACGGAAAGATAATTTCCGACCTGGCAGCCGAGAAATCCCTGATATTTGTTGATGAAATGCATTTTACCAATGTCATTTTCAACCTGATGGACAATGCTGTCAAGTACAAACGCCCCGACGAAGAATTGCTGTTGGACGTGCGCACCTGGAATGAACAGGGAAAATTGTTCATCTCCATTCAGGACAACGGCATTGGCATCAAGAAAGAGGATTTGAAGAAAATATTCGAAAAGTTCTACCGTGTACACACCGGTAACCTGCATAATGTGAAGGGATTCGGCCTTGGACTGGCTTACGTCAAGAAGATTGTGCAAGACTTCAAGGGTACCATCCGTGCTGAAAGTGAAATGGGTGTGGGCACCAAGTTTATAATTGTATTACCACTATTAAAAGATTAACGATATGGACGAAAAAATGCGTATTTTGTTATGCGAAGATGACGAGAATCTTGGCATGCTTCTCAGAGAGTATCTGCAAGCTAAAGGTTACGATACCGAATTGTGCCCTGATGGCGAAGCCGGTTATAAATCATTTCTGAAGAATAAGTATGACCTCTGTGTGTTGGATGTGATGATGCCCAAGAAGGACGGATTCACGCTGGCGCAGGAGATTCGTGCGGCCAACTCTGAAATCCCTATTATCTTCTTGACAGCCAAGACGCTGAAGGAGGATATTTTGGAAGGATTCAAGATTGGTGCTGATGACTACCTGACCAAACCCTTCAGTATGGAAGAGCTTACCTTCCGTATCGAAGCTATTCTGCGTCGGGTAAAAGGCAAGAAGAACAAGGAGAGTAGTGTGTACAAGCTCGGACGTTTCGTGTTTGACACCCAAAAGCAGTTGCTCACCTTGGACGGTAGCAAGCAGACCAAGCTTACTACGAAGGAGAGCGAATTGCTGGGATTGCTTTGCGCACATGCCAACGAAATCCTGCAACGTGACTTTGCGCTGAAGACCATCTGGATTGATGACAACTACTTCAATGCCCGTAGCATGGATGTGTATATCACTAAATTGCGTAAGCATCTGAAGGAGGATGACTCTATCGAAATCATCAATATCCACGGAAAGGGCTACAAGTTGATTACCCCCGATTCAGAATAATCGGGAATCAGGCGGGCCTTGACCGTATAAAAAAAGTGGATGTATCCGCAATATGGGTACATCCACTTTTTTATGCTCTCGGGCTCTTGGGGAGGCCTTGTGTGGCTATTACTCGGAAATTCGTTTGTTGAGGACGATGTAAGTGACGATTCCTGCAATAATCAAAGCGGCAGATCCTACCAAAATGTAATTCTCATTTACATTGCCAGTCGCAAAACATACAATCAGAATGATTGCACCGAGCATGACCATTATCAGGCCCAAATTCTTCAAAAATGTATTCATTGTGATTCTATTTATTTATTTAATTTATTTTTCTTGGTACAAAGAAACGCATAATTCTCTAATGTGCGAAATATTTCGGTGAAAAAAGTTTTAAATTGGCTTTTTTATCCCGTTTTTCACTCTTATACTTCACTTTTTGCATTGGAAAATATCTTCCGCAAGACCTCTTGGCTGATACGGAGCTCTTCTGTCGTCACCCCCGTCAAGGCCTCTTTCAGGGTGCGGTTGGCCACATTGCGGGCACGGTCTTCCAGTTCACGTCCTTGGCGGGTGAGATATACCAGGTTGGTCCGCCGGTCACTCTTGCTGGCTATGCGTACCACCAGATTCTGGCGCTCCATATTGTCTATCAGGCGGGTCATGCTGGGTTTGTCCTTGAAAGTGGCATTGCATAACTCCTGTTGCGATACTCCGTCTTTTTCCCACAGAAAGAGAAGGACTGTCCATTGCTCGGGAGTGATGTCCAGGTCGTTTTCGCGGAAGTTGCGGATAAGGCGCCGGTTGATGGCGGCCGACACTTTGCCGTTCAAGATAGCAAAGATGAGGCTGATGTCAAAATTGAAGGGTTCTGCCATGATTGAAATAATTGTTTAAACAACTGGGCAAAGATACAAATTAAAACCAAAAAACAAGGATTTGGAGAGGAAAAATAGGTGTAAAAAGAATAAAAAAAGGCAAAAACAGAAAAAAAACAGAGGAAAGTTTCCTGTATCCAGAATAAAACTGTACCTTTGCGGCCGATTTTCAAATTAAACATTTATTTATTAATTAACAAAGTAGTATGAATCAATACGAAACCGTTTTCATTTTGACTCCCGTTTTGTCTGATGTTCAGATGAAGGAAGCGGTAGAAAAATTCAAAGGTATTCTCGCAGCTGAAGGTGCTGAGATTATCAATGAAGAGAACTGGGGTTTGAAGAAATTGGCATACCCCATCGAGAAGAAATCTACTGGTTTTTATCAGTTGATTGAGTTTAAGGCTGAGCCCACAGCTATTGCCAAGTTGGAATTGAACTATCGTCGTGACGAGCGTGTTATCCGCTACCTCACTACCAAACTTGACAAGTATGCAGTTGAGTATGCAGCAAAGAGAAGAAGTCTTAAATCAACTAAAAAGGAGGATTAATCATGGCACAGCAATCAGAAATCAGATATTTGACTCCCCCCACCGTAGATGTAAAGAAGAAGAAGTACTGCCGTTTCAAGAAGAGCGGTATCAAGTATATCGACTACAAGGATCCTGAATTCTTGAAGAAGTTC
>JAFXDL010000040.1 GCA_017516265.1 Bacteroidaceae bacterium | reverse complement strand
GCCGGACTGATGCTGTCACTCCTGACGTCCGCGCAAGTGTTTGCCCAAGGCAAATACAAGATACAAGGCGTAGTCTACGATGAGTTAGGCCCTGCTGTAGGTGTATCCGTAGTGGAAAAGGGCACTACAAACGGTACAGCGACAGGTCTAAATGGTGAGTTCGCATTTTCCGTAGCTGGTCCTAATTCAATTATTGAAGTCAGCTACATAGGATATTCCACACTAACCTTCAAGGCATCAGCGCTCCCCAAGCGTATCGAACTCTCTGAAGATGCAGTGAACCTTACCGATGTCGTAGTCATCGGTTATGGTTCGCAAAAGAAAAAAGAGGTAACTGGTTCGGTAGCTTCCATCAAGTCTGAGGATTTCAATGCGGGTATCAAGTCGAGCCCCGTAGGACTGCTGCAAGGTAAGGTAGCCGGTCTGAACATCATCAAGACCTCTTCAGATCCCACATCAACAGGATACGACATCCAAATTCGTGGTTTCTCTACTCTCGACAAAGGTGCGGGAACCTCACCGCTCTTCATCGTCGACGGTGTACCTGTAAGCAACATTGACAACATTTCACCGAATGAGATTGCCTCCATGGACGTTCTTAAGGACGGTTCGGCCGCTGCCATCTATGGCACACGCGGCACCAATGGTGTCATTATCATCACGACCAAGCGTGGCGACAGCTTTTCTGACGTAGCTACCACACGTGTTGAGTATGATGGCTATGTGTCTGGTTCAGTGCGTAACGGAAATCTTGGAATGGCTTCACCCGAAGAATTTGTTAATTTGGAAAAAATCACAAATGGACTTGTCATACCAACAATCCTTAAAGATGAGGCAGAGAACTATGTTCTTACCAACTGGATGGATGCGTTATGCCGCGATGTAGCCATTGCACACAACCATAATGTGGCTATTTCAGGTTCTTCAAGCAAGTTCAATTACCGTGCGGCGCTTACCTATAAGGATGCACAGGGTATTGCCCAAAACTCAAATCGTGAAGAGGTGATAGGAAAGTTGGCAGCTTCACAGAAGGCGCTTGATGGATGGTTGGAACTGCAATATGACCTTTCTTATATGCACTACCGCAACGACTATTTCTGTGGCGACTTCAAGCAAGCTGCAACCATGAATCCAACCTATCCGATATATGATTCTTCTACGCCTAATGGCTTCTTCATGCCTCAGGGTACAGGACAATCCAACCCCGTAGAGCAGATGATGCAGAAGGAATCATATAAAGATGGTAACTATTTCCGTGGATCGGTAAAGGCTACCGTGAACGTGAAGCCTGTAAAGGGCATGCTCCGCATCAATGGATTCGCAGCTATCGAAGAGGGTGACAACCGCTCTTATTGGTACAATAGTACCATTAATACCGACCTTACAGGCTCTGGTACAGCTGGACGTGGTACTGATATGAGTTTCAGTAAACTATTCGAACTTACCGCCGACTATATGCGTACTTATGGCAGCCATAGTATCACTACTGTAGCCGGTCTCTCTTATCAGAATTTCTTGTATGATGGCAACAATATTGAAAACAAGGGATTCCCTACCGATGATGCCAAATACTATCAGATCGGTAATGGTGATGCGTCTAAAAACTACCTAAATGTTAAATCATACCGCAATTCAAATACACTTGCTGCAGCCTTCTTCCGTGCCAACTACAACTACGCCGACAAGTATTTGGTATCAGCTTCTGTACGTCGTGAGGGTTCCTCTCGTTTCGGCGTAAACCACAAATGGGGATGGTTCCCCGCTGTTAGCTTGGGTTGGAGAATCAGCGGTGAGAAGTTCATGCGCAACCAAGACTGGTGTAACGACTTGAAACTCCGTGCTGGATTCGGTGTTACAGGTAACAATCTCGGCTCTGATCTCCAATCTATAGCCATGCTTGATAATGGTGGCACCTTCTGGTACAATGGCCAGTATGTAAACACATATGCTGTTAGCCGTAACGTAAACCCAGACCTCCGTTGGGAGAAGAAGTATGAGTATAACATCGGATTGGATTATGCGTTCTTGAACAATCGCCTCTATGGAAGTTTGGATACCTATTATCGTAACACCAAAGACTTGCTTTGGGACTACGACGTTCCGACTCCTCCATACCAATATCCAACATTGCTAGCCAATGCAGGTGAAATGAACAGCTATGGTGTAGAATTGTCAATTTCTGGTGTTCCTGTGAAAACCAAAAATTGGACTTGGATTACCACCCCGACTGTTGCATGGAATCGTTGTTATATTTCAAAGCTCTCAGATCCTTCTAAAGGATTCAACTATACCCAAACAACTTCTGGTAGTACTGGCGGTGAGAATGGTTTGATGAACACCAACACCCAGATTCTTATCGAGGGCCAATCTATCGGTGAGTTCTACGGGTATAAGTTTGAAGGCATGAAGTCTGATGGCAGTTGGGTTTATTCTACTCCAGCTGGTGGTTGGACATCTTCTCCGGTAGAGGGGCACCGCCAAACGTTAGGTAATGCACAACCTGCTGTTACCTTTGGTTGGAACAATACGGTAAGATGGCATAATTTTGACATGTCACTTTTCTTCCGTGGTGTAATAGGCAATAAGATACTCAATATTACTCGTCTCGCTTATGGCCCACAAGGAAGTATGTCATCCAACGTATTCATGTATGACATTGAGAACCATTATATACAGGCTGGCGAAGATAAGGGCGTTATCTACACGAATAAAACCGATTTCTCCAATTACTATTTGGAGGATGGCTCATACGTAAAACTTGACAACATCACACTCGGCTATAACTTCAAGCCTAAAAGCAATAAGTTTGTAGAGAACATGCGCATCTACGCTACTGGACAGAACCTTCTCACCCTTACTAAGTATAGCGGGCAAGATCCAGAGGTGAACACCACTAACGTATGGAGTGCAGGCATTGACTACTGCGATTTCTACCCCGTTGTGGCCAACTTCCTTTTAGGTGTTAATATTAGTCTGAAGTAAAAACATTAAAAAAATGACTACAATGAAAAAGATATTTATTGCTTTCTCAACAATCCTAATCACGCTTGGCACATTGACTTCATGCGAAGACATGTTGCAAGAGCAAAACTACGGCAACCCGACCATTGAGGATATGATGTCCAATGAAGCAAACGTAATCCTTCTTGTTGGTCAAGTTTATGCAGAAGTAAAGTGGGTCCATGATCATTGGGGATATTGGGGTGTATCTTCCCTTACTTCAGATGAGTGCGTGTGTCCTACACGTCTTCCTGGTGAGCATTGGGCTGATGGTGGTTATTGGAAGAATCTCAACACCCACAATTGGAATGCCTTTGGTGATGCTTTCAAAAATATTTGGAACTCTACCATCTCGGGTGCTGTCCTTTGTAACAAACTGATAAATACATTGGATACCTATAAAGAGAATATGACCAATGAGGTTTATCTGCAATATCGTGGAGAGTTGGAGGTGATGCGTTCTTACTACTACTATCTTCTCTTTGATTGTTTTGGACGTATTCCATATCTGGAGTCATTTGAAGATGTCACAGAGCCTTTGATGGAGCCCGAAATCGTTTGGTCTCATCTTGTAGCTTGTTTGGAACGCAATGCTCCCAACTTGCCCGCTGTGACTGATGCGACTCGTGCTACCAACTATGGTCGTGTGACACAAGGTATGGCTTATTCTCTGTTGGCACGTCTTTATCTTAATGCCGAATCTTATGGCTGTACCCCTTCTAACATTGAGTTCCCTGAGGGTTGCGAGGTAGAAATAGCTGATGAATCAGACTTCTATACCAATGCAGTACGCTGCTGCGACATGGTCATTAATTCGGGCTCTTATAGCATTGAAGCGAATTACTTTGATAACTTTAAGATTCTCAATGAGAATAGCCGTGAAAATATCTTTGTGATTGTTGAGGATGGAAATGCTAAGTTTGACTTGCGCTATAATGGCTCTATGTCAAATAAGATGCGTATGGTTCACCTCTCGCTTCATTACTGCCATCAGACAGCGTGGAATATGATTGAGAAGCCTTGGAATGGTTTTGCAGCTCGTCCTACATTTATAGAAAAGTTTGACGGAAAGGATGTTCGTGGTACGGGTATAGGCTATGGCGAGGAAAATCTTGGAACCAACAATCCCAAGCAGTTCGCATGGTTTATCGGTCCTGTAGCGGATAAAGATGGTACCATACTCAAGGATGAGAATGGCGACCCTGCCATCATCACTACAGATATTGTATCACTCTCAGAGGCTACATGGAATGATGGAGCACGCTTCTGCAAATACGAAGTCGATAAAACCAAGAAATATGATTGGGCAGAGAACGACTACGTACTCATGCGTTATGCCGACGTACT
>JAFXDL010000039.1 GCA_017516265.1 Bacteroidaceae bacterium | reverse complement strand
TACAAACTCACATCATCCAGCACCTGCTTGTCTCCGAACCATTTAGACACGTGCTTGATATCGATGATGTTACCACCGGGTTCTACTCTGTTTTCAGCCAATGCCGTACTTTATTACAAGGTAATACAACATAAATTAAACCAATTTCACAAAAAAGTGGGAACAAAATTAGTGCAAGGCGAGAGAAAAAACAAGTAAAACTTGATTTTTTCCGAGCCGCAGCCTAATTTCTGTCTGCAAAGCAGACTAAAGTGAGTGCAAGGCGAGAGAAAAAACAAGTAAACTTGATTTTTTCTTGGACGAGCCAAGCGCAAGCATTCTTGGACGAGCCAAGCGCAAGCATTCCGAACCGCAGCCTATCTCCTGCCTGCGAGCAGGCTAAAGATAGTGCCGCCCCCGAACATCTTCTGCGTGTCCGTTGTTCTCGGTATGCCCTTCTTTTCTTAGAGTCCGTATGAACAAACAAGGTCTACAGTTCGCGCTTCATCTGTCAGCATTCATGCTGTCGCTGCTGCTTGTCATCAGCATCTCCATCGATACGTTCCGTGGTGTCTACTTCTACGATGATGCCAACTATCTCGACCTTCAGTTCTGGATATGTATGATGCTGATGTTGCTCTTCTTCATAGAAGTGTACAATGCCGCTGACTCGTGGCGTTATTTCGGACGCCATTTCCTCTTCTTCCTGCTGACGATCCCCTATCTTCCCCTGTTCGATTGGTGGGGGATAGAGCTGTCCGGGCAGTCAGAATACCTCTTCCGCTTCATACCCCTCATTCGTGGCTATATAGCCCTTACGATATTGGCTTATGGGTTGCTTCGCGATCTGGCTTCAGGATTGCTCGTTACCTATATCGTGTTATTGTTCTCCTTTATATATTATTGTAGTCTCATTTTCTATGTGCTCGAAGTAGGTATCAATCCTCAGCTCCACACGTTTTGGGACAGTGTGTGGTACTCTTGCATGACGGCTACTACGGCTGGGTGCAATATCTCGGCAACGACTACTGTGGGCAAGATCGTGTCTGTGATGCTGGCATTGGCCGGTATGATGCTCTTGCCCGTGTTCACCGTCTACCTCACCAGCCTGATCCGTACGGGCAAGGTGAGCAAGGAGGAGGTGAACAAGGAGGAGATGGAATAGGGGGCGAGAGTAGATGCGAGGGAGAGGGGGGAGGGGAGAAGTCGGGACTACTGAAGAACTTTTTCGGTTGGATGTTTGCTTTTATATTATAAATTGGTTACTTTTGTTCGTTCAATGATGCGGGAAAGGCATATTTGAAATAAAAGGGTGTTTATTGAACATACCCTCAATGATGGATTCACCATTAGAGTATGGCAATGTGTTCCCTACACCCAATACTATAATTAAAGGCCGACTACGGGGAACGGAGCGGTGAAAAGATTATTATGAAAAAAAGTTATTTATTGGCAGGTTTGTTGTCATTCGGCATGTTGCTGATTGGTTGTCGCGACAAACATGAAGTTGTAGATCCTGAGGTTGATTTTGGGCTTGATCCAGGGTTTGTTGGAAAGATGGAGGAAGTTACTCCTTTGAAGTCTAAAACTCGTTTGTCGGACATAGGTCTTGAGTTTATCGATGCTATTGATGCTGTGACTCATGAAAATTTGGTGGATGTAGTGGCCTACATGGAAGAGGAGTTGGATTATCTTGACATTGACAAGAATTATCTTGACAAGCTGGAAGGTCTTGCTACCGAGACAGGAGATCATGATGATGAATATTATGCCCGTAAGTATAATCCAGTGTCGGCTATTCAAGGCTTGATGGCAATGAGTCTTGATGCCGCACAAAACGGAGCACAATTAGCCACACGTGCCGATGATATTTATATGTTTACTCTCAAGGCTGGTTTGAAGGACTTGTACGGTGGTTTCAAACCTGATATCAAAGAGTGGGTGTATAACGAGAGCATTACTGACCGTCTTGAAGTGGAGTTTACCGATGACCACAACCAAACTTGGGTAGCCACGCTTAAGGGCAGCAAGGAGACTACGCGTGTACATCTTGCAGCAGAAGATATCTCTAAATGGAAAGATACATCATATGATTATGGGTGGTCTGATGAACCGAATGTATATGAGGATGGTCACCATAATAAATACGACATTTCCATTGACATCCCTAAAGTCATTACATTTATTGTTAAATGCAATCAAGAGGAAATCATCAATCTGACTGCTAATAGCAGTTTGGCATTGGACGTAGATGTTTACGATAATTACAACAGTGAGTGGTACTACGGTAATGATGCGAATGGTGATTGGTACTATGAGCATAATTCTGAGTCAAAGTTCAAGTTGAAGGTTGACTATACCAACTTGAATCTTGATGCATCACTCAATGTTAATGGCTATGCAGAGACTTGGAAGACCGAAGCTAACAAGACGGGTATCAAGTCTATAGCCGAGGTGAAGATTGACGGAAAGAGCATGTTGAAAGCTGAAGCCTTTTTGAATGCAGATGTAGATGCCCTTATCAAACAAATCAATGAGGCAAATAACTATTCAGACTCTTATTCTTCTAAAGATGATAATGATGAGTATGAAGAAGACGAAGACTTTTACTTCTTGAAGAATACAGTCAAGAACTTCGCTATGAAGCTGGACATC
>JAFXDL010000038.1 GCA_017516265.1 Bacteroidaceae bacterium | reverse complement strand
GCTACAGGCAGAGAAGGTGAACAATCCCGCCATCAGTGCAACTCCATTCAGTAAATATTGATATGTTTTCATCTTTTCCTTCTGTTTTATTGTTGTACAATGATTGTTCCTCCTTCGTTATTCGTTCCCCAGTTCTCTACTTGTACATCACCGACGATTAAGGCAGTGGTGGTTTCGGGGTCATAGACAGGACGCACCGAGTGACCGTCGTAACGATTGTCGTAGGTCCGGTTGTAATCGATCGAACTGAAGCTGAGGCTGTACGCGCCGTAGCTATCGCTGGCGGGCGAAGCAGACCAATAGTGACCGCCGGCTCCCTCCCAGCCGAGGTCAGAACCGCTGCGGTAGCCTGCGGCAGGAAGGAAGATCGAATTGCCGTTGGGACCTATCACTTTTCTTCCGTTCACTCCGTTTTGGGTTGTCCACTTCCATGTGCATTTATCTCTGAGTTCTTGGATCTCTGCCGAAGTCGGCATACGCCAATCGCTGCCCATTTTCGCCGTAGCTACATCATAGGAGGCCGTGAGGTTTCCATCGGCACCAATGATCTTCTTGGACTCTAATTCGGTAATGGACAGATTGTAGGTAACACTGCTACCATAATAGAAACTTGACTTCAGCGATGTTTCGCCCCAAGCAAAGTAGCCGCCATACTCTTCAGGAGAATTTGCTCCTACATTCTTGCTTGCCCACATCACACTCAATCCGAGGTCGATAGCGTCACCTTCAGTGAGTTCCTCTTCAATTTTCGTCAGTGTTATCGGATAATTGTAAGTGTGTCCCTTCTTCCATTCACCGGCAGGCAGGTATTGGTAGATGATTTCATTGGTTTGGGCAATTTTGATTCCCACCTGTATTTGGTTCTCTCCAAATGAGGTAGGGAACATCAAGCGTTCCACTGTGTTTGGGGTATCGTGGCTCAATTCAAATTTGCAGTGGATACTGGCATTGTACATTGATTCTGCCAAGTAACTAATTTCTCCTGTCGTAACATTCATTTCACCATAGTGATAGAATGTTTTTCCATTATCAACCAAGATGATTTCCGAAACCGTACCTTCGATGTCGCAATCCTCTGTCTTGTTCACCGTGAAGGTTACACGGCTCATGGCATGGTGCATATGCATGTTTGTCGGGGTGTTTTCATTAGAAATGTATTCACAAGCGCCGTACAAATAATCTTGTCCGTTGTTTTCAATAAGGATGTATGGTTGGTCTCTCATTTCGTAAGTCTGTGTGTACGGCCAATAAGCATACGCCATCATCTGATACATATCCAAGGATAAGTCAGTATAAGGAGTCCATCGTGGCTCATCAAGAGTACAAGATGTTTGAACATTGTTGTAGCGGTATTTTTCGTTATAGAAGAAGAAAGAACCGATATACGTTTCTGAGATAAAATCTTCTGTCTTTCCGCTTTCCCATGCTGTGTGAGTCACTTTGTCGAATTCGAATTGTTTTTTTGTCGTAAATTGCACTATATTACCTTTCTGCTCGATATGTCCGTCAGAAGCGGAAATAGCACAATAATAAGTTGTACCAGCTTTCAAATCTTTAAGTTCAGCGTAGTAAGTATTGGGAGTGCGCTTTTCCTTATGCGCTGTTATTCGTTGACAACTTGCAAAATCTTTTGTTGCGGAAAGATAGAAACAAATACTGCTTCCCGAACTGCAATATCCCGTCAGATAAGCTGTTGTTGTTCCAATTTTCTCAACTGCGTTAGTCTTTATTGTGGGCAAGTTTTCAATAGACTCTTCAATCTCTTGACAGCCGTATAGTGCCACACATGCCAACAGCATAGATATAATAAGGTATTTCGTTGTTTTCATTACATTCAGTATTTAAGTGATTAAAAACAATATCCGATACCGAAGTTCCCCACGAAATCAGGCGATTCTCCATCGCCTGCAAGCATGGTCCCGGCATTCAGCATAAAATTACCAAGTTTCATCATAATGCCCAAGTCTATTGCCGGACTGTCATAAGAGAGATCCAGATCTTTCGTGTCCATATACTTTCCATTGGCAAGTTCCCAAGCAACTTGACGGGTGGCATATCCTCCTCCAACATAAAGGTGGAAAGGAGATCCTAATCTGAAAATAACACCTCCTGTTGCACCTATAAAACTACGCGTATCCTTGCCTGTAGTCCAAGCTCCAGAGTAATAATCAATAGCCGATTCCCTCGGACTATACACTCCCTTCACATACCAGCCGATATTTTTTACACGGCCGACCATCAAACCTAGTGACGGATTGGATACTCCTGCTTCGGGGAATGCACCTTGCACGGAGAGCAACCAACGGTATTTGTCAGGCTTGGCGTTCCACCAGTTGGTATTGGACAGTTCCACTACCATGTCGGGCTTTATCTTTTTTACGGCCGTTTGCATACCGGCATATTGTACTCTCACTTTTTTGGCGGGAGCAGTAGTCTCGATGCTGTATGTACCGTCCAATTCGGTGATACAGCTCTCTGTGCTACCGACAATTTCCACCTTGGCACCCGGGATGGGGTTGCCGTCTTTGTCGGTCACCGTACCGCTCACCACTTGTTGGGCGGATGCGATGAGGCTCGCCATCAGCAAGCCGGTCAATAGAAATAACTTTTTCATCTGTTTATTATGTTTTTATTGGTTTTACAATTTCATTCCCTCCCAAGTGCCGGATACACTTTCCGAAGGTTTCACGGTGGGAGTCTGTGACTTGTTGTTGATGAGTACCGATTCGCTGGCTACGCTTTTGCGGATGTAGTCGCCCAAGTCCTTCAGTGTGACGTTGCCCTTGGTCTCCTGTAACTTCTTCAGTAGGAAGTAGGTGAACATGCCATGTCCTTTCTCATCGTAAGGAAGGGCTGTCTCGTCATCAGATACGGCACTGAACACCACCATCTTGCCTGTGGGTGCTGTGGCGCGTGGTCTGATGGCAACGCCTCGTGCTTCGGCCACCATGCCACCGTCACGCTTGGCTCCGCTGAAGCAGGCATCCAGAAAGACGGTTACAGAGTGGGCCTGCAGATTGCCCAAGTCTTTGTAAATGTCGTTGAGCGAATAGCATACTCTTGTCTGCTTGCCGTCAGAGTCGATGGGCAACAGGTAGGCATCGCGACTGGCTTCGTCGGGGATACCGTGTCCGGCATAGTAGAAGATGACCTTCATGTCGCCTCCGCGTGCATCGGACAGTTTTTTGATGCGCTCCATGGCATTGAGCATGATACCGTAAGAGGCATCCTTGTAGAGCAATACATTCTTTTCGGGCAAGCCCAATGTCTTCTGACAATATTGGGCAAACATTTCGCCATCGTTCAGTGCGTATGGCACTTTGGACACCATGCTGTAGTTCTCGTTGGCGATAATCAAGGCATAGACGTTCTCGTTGTCTGTCTTCACTTCGGGGATATTTACATCCACATCCGATTTGGCCGCACCTACCTTCACTTCCTGACGGCTGATGTTGCCCTGCTGCACACTTTTGCCTGAGTTGGAAGCATAGAGGTCGCCCTGTATGGGGTCGAAGTTGACGTTGACCACCGTTTCGGTATAATCTAAAGCCTTGTCACCATCATAACGGTAGGTGTTTCCTGTAGGAGTGACAAAGGTGAGGCTGGACAGCATCAACTTGTCGTTGTTGATGTAGAACTGCGGATCCTTGAACTGCATTCCGCTCCAACTGCTCTCGAATATGCGTGCCTCGTTGTTGGCACGGGGAACGGAGAGTACCAGATTTCCGTACTTCGATTCAATAAGGAAGGTACCATGCTCGGCATCGTAGGTCTGCAAAGCGAGGTCGTTCAGACGGACACGCTGGGCGTATGTCTTGATATATTCCTCTTCGGCACTTTTCAACAATTCTTTCACTTTGGCATCGCGGCTGGCTTCGGTCACACGAGCTTGGTATTCGGCTACCGTTTCGTAGGGGTCTTTGGTTTGCCATTTTTTCACGCGGCTCTCTACATACTCTTTAGCATATTGTGAATAGAGCGGAGCCTCGGATGAAGAGCTTGCTACATTGCTGTTGCCCGAAGTTGTACCTGATGGAGTGGTGGGTGTGGCCGATGCAAAAGAAGAAGAGGAAGAGGCTGATGATGCGGCAGGCGAAACAGGTTCTTTGCCTGAATAAGAGACTAATGTCGGTGCCACATTGGCTGCAATGGCTTGTGCACCGATACCTGTAAGTTTCCCGTTTACAGCTTCCAACTGGTCTTGGCTGCCCATGCAGCTATAGGCCATACCTAATGCTTGCAGGTACTTCACTGAGTTGGGTGTGTTGGCTACGATAGTCTCCAAGGTAGCAGCTGCTGCAGAGAAGTAATCCTTAGCCTGACGGTTGTAGCGCTTCACTGCCTTTTCGTCAGTCTCCATGCTGGCTTTATTGTAGTTCAGTACACCTAAGTTGTAGTAGTTCAGTGCTACATGCTGATTGATGTTCAGACTGTTTGGCTTGGCTTGTCTCATGCGGTTGTAGATGTTCAAGGCCTTTTGGTACTCCTGTGTCTCTTCGTAGAGCATACCTTGGATGTTCAGCAATGTTTCATCGTTGGGGCGCAGTGCCATGGCCTTGGTGAGGAAACGCTGGAGGTTGACATTATCCTCGCGCTCAATGCAGTTGTTGATGGCAATGGAAATCATGTTGAAGTCCGAAGAATACTGTTCCGTCGCTTCGTCCAATACGCGCATGGCCTGGTCGTAATCCTTGATGTTCATACAGGCTTTAGCCATGAAGGAATAGACATCCTTGCGGTTCTTCTGGTCTCCTGTAGCCAGATATACTTTGAAGTAACTGATGGCCTTGTTGTAGTCGCGGATGTTGTATGTGCCCGCAGCAGCAAAATAGGCGATATTGGCAAAATGATCATCGCGTACAAAGGTCTCGTTCTTGAAAGCATCCATCAGCGTCACATCAATGTATGACTGTGCGAAGATAAGTGCGTTCTGTTGGACTCCCCGACTGGAATAGAATGAGGCTCCTTCTTGCAAGAAAGGGTGAATCTCGCTCATTCCACGTTTGGCCTGTACGTAAGTGGGTGTGTTATATGTAGCACTTACCAATACGGAATAATACTTTTTGTAACATTCATAGAGTGCCGAGTAAATAGTTGCCTCAGGGGCATTCTCCATTCGCAGTTTGTTGAAATGCTGATGGCTGTTGACAGCTTCTTCTATGGTTTGTGCTGATGATGTCTGACTGAAAGTCAGTAATCCGAAAGCCAAAATTATGCAGACTAAAATTCGTTTCATATCCTTATACCTTATTATATATAGAGATTATACATGTCCTATTCTTTAGAAAGCGTCAATAAATGTCAGTTCCACATTGATACGACGGAACTCACCGCCCTTGCCTTTTGTCACCTCAATGTAGTACTTGTAGTCGGTGTTCATGGCAGAGAATCCATTGATGTTTTGAGAAATGTAGTTGTTTACACCCAAAGCACGCAAGAAAGCCAATTGCTCGTTCTGTGTCACTCCGCTGGCTTTGGTTACAGTCAGGCTGCTGAGCTCATTGTCTTTATATACAGGCTCGTCGGTATAGTCGCCATAGCAACCGTCGTATGCAATTTTTCCATTGATAGGCAAGGCATCGGCCATACCCGTGATTTTTATTTGCAGTTTCTTACCGCTCTTTACGTATGGGGCAAATTCACCTTCGAATGCCTGTTTGATGATGGCCAACATGGACATGGCAGCGCCTGAATCTTCGGCTTTGTACTTGCCTGGTCCAAAGTCTTCTTGGGCAGAATATCCCTGCTCTACCTGATAAGAGAAGTTGACCACGTAGTTCATGATTTTCTGTCCGTTGGCATCGGTAGTGGAAACTACGTTGGAATTTACAGAAATATTTGTGTGGTCAGAGATGGCATTGGCTTGCTTGGCAGTCTGCACCACATTTTCTTTAATCTCCATCAAGCGCATTTCTTCCATGTTGGACTGCTGGATAACTTCGAGGGGGACAAACTTGTCATCCGTCTTGAGGAAGTCGAGCGAACGACGCTCTTGATTGTCAAAAGTATAGGTTTTGCCAGTACTCTTGTTATATACGTCAGCATAAACCAACTCGAACTTGTCTTCTTTGGTCAGTCCGTACTTGGCGTTGCGGAACTCCAGATTGCCTGGGTCCATAAAATCACCAACTTCATTGGCCGGCACATCCAAATAAATGGAAGGCATGTTGTCGAAATTTACGGCCAACATGTTTGATTCGGGATTATAGTTTCCGAACGATACGGTGGCCATCTGTACCATGTTGTCGGCCATGCGGGTAGCAATCTCCTGTTCGAAGAGGCGCATCTGCTTGGCTCGGGTCTCTTCGTTGACACGCAGCTTGTATTCTTCTAACGACTCGTTGGGCATCTGTTTCATCCAGTCGTTCATTTTCTCTTCCAATTCATCAGCCAACAGTTTGGTATAATAAGGCGTAAGTTCGCTCATTAACTTGTAAATGATGCTGGCTGTTGTGTTGTAAGCCAAGAAAATCTGTTTTTTCCCATCTTTGACAAAGCGTACATCTGTAGTACCTCCGGCGGCATTATCGATGTAATTTCGGTTTTCACCATCCAACAGGTTAACCACTGCAATACGTTTGTCTCCACAAACTACCGAAATGTATTTTCCTTCAGGATGGAATGCGCAATGTAGAGCCTGTCCCATGGCATCATAGTTCTGAAGGATAAAGAATTGTTGCGTATCATATGTGGCAAGTCCACCATCCTCGGTCAATACTGCAAAAATGTTACTGTCATCAGAGAACGCAATGCTATTGATCTTTACTCCCAAATCAAATTCCTTACGTACTTCCTTGCTTTCCATGTTCCACACTACCAATCGGGTGCCGTCTGTTGCGGCCAAGTAATATCCATTGTTACTTACGGTTAAAATATTGGCAGTAAAAGGCATTTCTATATTGCCTGTTTCCACAAATGAACGGGCATCAAACATTTTCAACCCATTATCGGTGGACACCAACAACTGTTTTGCATCAGGTGTATAACAGATACCTGATGCTTGCCCTATCTTTTTGAATTCATGCAATACCTTCTTTGCCTTCCACAAATCATGGACGCTTACAGAGGTGTTTTCCCCTTTGCGTGTCAATAGGGCAAAAGAAGTTCCTGAAGGGTTGATTTTCATAGAAATGATTTCTCCCGAAGTAGTGCTTATGGGTATGTTACGAAGATTAAACGTGTTTTTACCATGATAGTAATATGTGGAAATGAAATAATTATCCATGCCTAAAGGAACAGTCTTTAGGTTATAAATGTATTCTGTCTTGGGTTCTTTGCTTGTTTGCGCAGAAACAGTGTTCCCAACTACAGCACACATAGCAATAATTAAAGAAAATCGGGTAAAATTAAAGCTTTTCATATTCTGTTTATCTTTTAAGTTTTTGATTCTTATTGTTTACTCTCTCAAACAAAGCAGAAAACGATAGTGAAACAAATATCCTAAGACCCCAACACGGAAAAAGCGCACGCACATCTTTCGTGTCTTTTACTGTTGAGGTCTTAGGATACCCGTATATATAAAGATACAAGATGTACCTGCGCTAACGCAGGCATCTGCCATCTTATTCTCTATCATATATACGTGAAAGTTCCTAAGTTTCAACAGTAGATAT
>JAFXDL010000037.1 GCA_017516265.1 Bacteroidaceae bacterium | reverse complement strand
TGGCTTGTGCCTCTTCAAAGCGCATCTCGCTGGCCAGGCGTTGCATCTCCTCCATCATCTGTCGGGTCAGTTCGTGAGTGTTTCCTGAGAGGATTTGCTTGATTTCACCGATGCTTTTCATGTATTCATCGTGCGATTGCTGTCCGATACAGGGCGCTTTGCAATTCTTGATGTGGTACTCCAGGCACACTTTGAACTTGCCGTTTCGGATGCTCTCGGGTGTCAGTGCCAGGTTGCAGCGGCGCACTTTGTAGAGCTTCTTGATGAGCTCCAGCAATCCGTACATGGTAGGCACGTGGCTATACGGCCCGTAGTAGGTAGAGCCGTTGCGAACGATACGCCGGGTGGAGAATACGCGGGGGAAATATTCATTGCTTACGCAGATGCTTGGGTAGGTTTTATCATCCTTCAGCAATACGTTGTAGCGCGGGCGGTACTTTTTGATGAGGTTGTTTTCCAGTAACAGGGCATCCTCTTCTGTCTTCACGACCACGTAGCGTATATCGGCAATTTTGCTCACCAGCACACGTGTCTTGCCCGGCCCATGCTCTTTGGAGAAGTAGGAATAGACACGTCTTTTCAGATTCTTGGCCTTGCCTACATAGATGACCGTACCCGTACTGTCCAGATATTGGTAACATCCGGGTGTCTCGGGCAGGTTCATCACGATGCCGCGCAGATAATCATTCGTATGCAGGTCTTGCTCTATCATAGTGCTTTGTTTTAGGAGTGTAGAAGTGTAGGAGTGACGCTTCGCTTAGAAGTGTAGACAATACTTTTTCCAGCTTATGTGTGAAACTGTTGTCTGTGCTCTTTTACTCCTGCTTCTATACTCCTTTGATTTTTTTATTCCTCTACCTCTATCAATGCACTTACGTCCACTCCTTCATCAAAGATTTCGCGTCCGTTGAGGTTGGTGATTTCAATAATGAAGTTTACAAGCACTTCTTTCGGATTGAATTTCTTCACCAGGTTGTATGCCGCTTTGGCGGTTCCTCCAGTAGCCAGCAGGTCATCGTGAATCAGTACCACATCGTCTTCTGTGATGGCATCTTTGTGTATTTCGATGGTGTCTGTGCCATACTCCTTGGCAAAGGACTCTTGGATGGTTTCGGCGGGCAGTTTTCCCGGTTTGCGTGCGGGGATGAAACCGGCTCCCAGTCGGGCTGCCAATACTGCTCCCATCACAAATCCGCGTGACTCGATGCCTACCACTTTGGTAATCCCTTTGTCTTTGTACAGTTCGTATAGTTCGTCTTCCAACTCCTTCAGACATTCCGCATCTTTGAATAGGGTGGTCACGTCAAAGAACAGTATCCCTGGAATGGGAAAATCAGGCACTGTCCGTAGGTTTTTTAATAACAAATCCTTGTTCATACCCAGTCTTTTATATTCGTTAATTAATTCTTTTGTTCCACGTGAAACATTACTTTCCTTTTAGCGCCCCATAAGCACCAGCAGGACGTTGACATCGCTGGGCGATACGCCTGGTATGCGGCTTGCTTGTGCTAGGGTTTCGGGGTCTATCTTGGTGAGCTTTTGCCGGGCTTCCGTTGATAGGGATTGCAGGTTGGCATAGTCGAATCTTCCCTTGATGCGGATGTTCTCCAAGCGCTGCATCTTGTCAGCAATCAACCGTTCGCGCTCAATGTATCCGCGATACTTTATTTTGATTTCGGCAGCTTCCAGCGTCTCCTCCTTGCGCCCTTCAATGCCGTCCAGCAGTTGGGCAAAAGCATTGATGTGTGGGGTGATGTTCTTGATGTTGATTTCTGGGCGGTCCAGCAGGTCGATGAGCTTGCATCCGCCACGGAGTGGGGTAGTACCCAAGCTCTCCAATGCCTCGTTGATGTATGCGGCTTTGATGGAGAACTTTTGTGTGAAATCAATAATCCGGTGGATGTTCTCCCGCTTCTGCACCAACAGGTCGTAGCGGTTGCGTTTGGCCAGTCCCAAGTTATATGCCCGTTCGGTCAGTCGCATGTCTGCATCGTCCTGACGGAGGAGTATGCGGTATTCAGCGCGCGAGGTGAACATGCGGTACGGTTCGTCCACACCTTTTGTCACCAGGTCATCGATGAGTACACCGATGTAGGCTTCGTCACGCTTCAGTGTGAATGGCTCTCCACCGTGACAATTGATGTGTGCGTTGATTCCTGCGATGATGCCTTGTCCGCCTGCTTCCTCGTACCCTGTAGTTCCGTTCACCTGTCCTGCAAAGAAGAGATTCCGGATAATTTTCGATTCCAACGTATGTTTCAGTTGTGTGGGGTCGAAGTAATCGTATTCGATGGCATATCCCGGGCGGTAGATGACCAAGTCGCGGAAAGCTGGCACTTTCTTCAGTGCGGCTATCTGTATCTCCATGGGCAGGGATGAAGAGAAACCGTTCAGATAAAGTTCCTGTGTAGTCTCTCCCTCTGGCTCCAGGAAGAGCTGGTGTTGCCCTTTGTCGGGGAAGGTGACGATTTTTGTTTCAATACTGGGACAATATCTGGGGCCGATGCTCTGAATCTGTCCGTTGAAAAGGGGCGATTCTGGCAATCCGTTGCGTAGTATCTCGTGTACTTCGGGGTTGGTGAAGCAGGTCCAGCAGCAGAGTTGTTTCAACCGGCGCGGCTCGCTCATGTAGGAGAAGCTGTGGAAGTCCGATTCTCCCTCCTGAATCTCCATTTCATCGTAGTGTACGCTTCGTCCGTCGATACGTACGGGAGTTCCTGTCTTCATGCGTCCGGCCACAATGCCGTGTCGGGTGATGGACTCTGTCAGTTGGTAAGCTGCCGGTTCTGCCATGCGTCCGCCGGGTAGTTGGGTGCGTCCCACGTGCATCAGTCCGTTGAGGAATGTTCCTGCCGTCAAGATGACACACTTGGCATGAAAGGTGACTCCCCAGACGGTCTTTACACCTGCGACTTCTCCCTTTTCAACGAGCAATTCGTTCACTGTATCTTGCCAGATGTGCAGATTGGGTGTGTTTTCCAATACTTCGCGCCAGGCCCAAATGAACTTCTCGCGGTCGCACTGTGCACGCGGGCTCCACATGGCAGGCCCTTTCGAGCGGTTCAGCATGCGGAACTGGATGGCCGAGCGGTCGGTCACCAGTCCCATGTATCCGCCCAGGGCGTCTATTTCGCGTACTATCTGTCCCTTGGCAATGCCTCCCACGGCAGGGTTACAACTCATCTGGCCAATCTTGTTCATGTCCATGGTGATGAGACATGTTTTTGACCCTAAGTTGGCTGCCGCCGCAGCAGCTTCGCATCCGGCATGTCCGGCACCAATCACAATGACATCGTAGGTAAATTCCATACTAATAAAATTCTATTTTGGTGGCAAAGTTAGGGATAAAAGTTGAATGGAGCAATCACTTGCGCTTTTTTTGACGTTTTCCCCTCTTTCTTTCCTTTTTCAGATTTTTTAGAAGCGGAATTCGTGCATAACATATTGCTAGTTATTGCATTCTATTCTTCGGCCAATTTCTTTTGTATGCTTTCAAAACGTCATATAAAGCAAATACTTTTCATTTGTTTGTCTTTGATTTCCTTTCTTTTTGTCCGATTTTCAGTCTGCATTTTCGTGATTTTTTGTCCGACTCGATTCCCTGCCCGTAAAAATGGGCGGGATTTTGCGTTTGTCTGAGGTGTGGAGGCTTGCCTTTTTATAGGAGTGGGTGATACTTCTATGTCGATTGGTATTGCTCGTACCTCTTCCATGCTTCGTTGATGTTTTCAATCTGCATGTCGGGAGTGAAAGCTGTTGCTTCGAGTTTTTTTCCGAACGGTTTCCAATTTCCGCAGATGATGCCGTCGTGTGCTATTATCGGATGAAAGATACCGTTGTTGCTATGTGCTCGATGGCTATGTTCGGCAGGAAGCACAATGTCGCGGCTTTTGTATGCGATGAGGTATTCGTCGTATGAGGGCATAAGGAGGGTTTGTCCCTTGCGGAAGCCCCGTGTACGGCACGAATCATGTACGTAGAACTTTTCGCCTTGCCATGATACACTTTGCAAATCGTTGTTAAGGGCCTCTATGCTTTTGCGACAATCGCCTATATTCATACCTGACCACCAAACAAAATCTTTTAAAGTGGCAGGGGAGTGGCTTTGGAAGTATTTCCGCGTCAGTATGAGCAGAGCATCTTCGTTGGTAGTGTTTGGATGTGGAGAAACTTTTTGCGGAGCAAGGCTGTATGTGGCCTTTGTCGGCAGAAGGTTTCCACTGCACAGAAGTCCATTCAGTTCGGCCATACGAATGTGGTAAGACAAGCGGTGATCGTCCATCGTGATGCCTTTGTGGCTTAATGCTTCAACAAAGTCTTCTTTGGTTACGCTTCCATTTTCCTCTGCCGTCCGGCAAAGGATGTCGCTGATAGTGACAAACTCTTTTTGGGGGATGTCGATACCGTTGGAGTGCATCCACCCTTTTATGACAGAAATGCTCTTGGGAGCGCACAATTGCAGCATCCAGGCATAATCTTCGCTCGCGACAAGTTGCCATGTGCCACGAAGCAGATGCAAGCGGATAATCCGTCCTTCATTGTAAGCCTTTGTAAATGCTTGCGAAGAAGGCTTTTGGGTACGCATGGCCACAGCCCAACGCATCAGTCGGTATTCCTGTGCCTGTATTGCTCCCATGTGCGATACCACGTCGGCCGGGTCGGAAAACACGGGCGACGCTAATTGTTGGTTAAGCAGACGTATGGCGATAGGATTCATGCTGTATCTTTCTTGAAAATCCGAGGTATAACTTCGCAAAGTTACACAAAAACTTTTATTCTATACACTGATTTCTAAAGAAGTCGTAATAAAAGCCATTTATAGGCAAATTATTACGACTTCTTTTTTACATACTTTGCAAGTTCTTTACCTCTGTCGGGTCTTATTAGTCGCTCATAAGAGCTTCAAATGGCTGTTACTTCCGTCCGATATAGAACACAGAGGCACAGAGTCACAGGGGGCTTATTGGGCAATCAGAGACTTATAAATACTCCGTGTCTCTGTGTTCTATCTTCAAGTCCCCTCCCTCACAGGGAGGGTTAGGTTGGGTCTTGAGGGGCAGGGTGGGGCTTCCCTCACTTCATTATCGTGTTCTGCTTTCGGTGAAGGGAACAATCTTACCATTCCAAAGGGCTTTGAGGAAATCGAGCACATAAAGGCATTCTATCCCATCGGACACCCGTGTCATCTTGTCCAACGAAACAAGTATCAAGCGGGCATCGGGGTGTTCCTCCGAAAAGGCCTTTAGCCCCTTTTTATGCTTCGCCTTGACCTCCTCTGCCGACTTTATTTCAATGGCGACCTTGGCATCTCCTAAAACCGCATCAACCTCTAATCCGCTATAAGTACGCCAATATGACAAACGCTCTGTGCTATTGGAGTAACCAAGGAAAGCCGCCAATTCCTGTATGACCAAGTGTTCGAAAGCATGACCAAAATCATCCGTTCCCCGTTGTAAGTCGTGCTTTCCTCGCAGATAATTGGCTATCCCCACATCGAAATAGTAAAACCGGGGTGACTGCATCACTTTGCGTTTGGGAGACTTCGTATAAGCTGGAATTTCATAACCGATGAGCGTATCGTACAGAATCCTGAAATATTCCTTGATAGTCTTGGCGCTCACTCCACAATCAGAAGCGATATTCTCATAATTAAGAATCTCCCCATCCATGATGGCTGCAACTTCCAGAAAACGACTAAAATTATCCAACTCGCGCACAAGAGCCTCTTGCTGAATCTCTTCTTTCAGATACACATCCACATATCCACGAAGTCGGACGCGGGCATTCTCTACCATATAATGTCGGGGAAGCATCCCGTTTTGCATGGCGCGATAAATGTCAAAGTCTGGAATTTCGGCACTGACCAACGGATAGAAATAGACGGGCACTGCTCTTCCTCCCAGTGTATTGCTGGTGTTCCGTTTCAACTTGCGGGCACTTGAACCGCACAGGATAAAGCGGATGCCCCGGTTGGTCATCAGCCAATGAACTTCGTCCAACAGTTCCGGCACTTTCTGTATCTCGTCAATGATTACAAGCGTACCCTCCTGCTTGGTCTGCAACATTTCACGCAGCAGTTCAGGATTCCGACGAAACCGTCTCTGCACGTCACTATTCAGCAAATCGAACATCAAGGCATCAGGGAATTGCACCTTCAGCAACGTTGATTTTCCTGTTTGTCGTGCGCCAAACAGAAACACTGCCTCGTCCAAACTATCTCCTACATTCAAAAACCTATTATACATATACTATTTTGTTGAAAATCCGACCTGCTACTTCGGATTTTCGCATAAAATCCGAAGTACAACTCCGCAAAATTACACAAAAACTTTTATTCTACATGCTGATTCTCAAGAAAAAAAACAAAAATGATAGATTTATGTATATTTTTTCTTGTTTTCGACATAAGAACATAAGAACAAAAGAGGTCATATCCGAACTTCTTTCTTTGTCTCTGTGTTTTATCTTTAAGTTCCCTCTCCTTTGGGGAGGGTTAGGGTGGGTCTTGAGGGTCAGGGTGGGTCTCCCTCTCACTTCATTATCGTCTCCACCGGGCGCTCCTTTGCTGCACGCCAGCTTTGGATGGTAACGGTGAGGCAGATGACAATCGCCACGATGAGGAAGGCCACGGCGAAGAGCCACCAGTGCACTGGCGTGCGATAGGCAAAGGACTCTATCCACTTATTATATAAGGTATAGGCCACAGGCGCGGCAAAGAGGAAGCAGACGGCGAGGATGCGGAGATACTGCATGTTGAACATCACGAGGATGCCGCGCGTGGTTGCACCGAACACCTTGCGGATGCCAATCTCCTTGCGCTTGGCCCGTGTCTCGAAGAGGACGAGACCGAAGACTCCGATAAGAGAAATGACGAGCGAGACGATGGAGCCAGTGAGTACCAATGTCTTCTGATTATTTTCTTCGCGATAGGCACGTTCAAGAACGCGCTCTTTGGTGATGATGGAGTAATCCTTATCTGCCAAGTCATGCTTTTGGCAAACATCCTCTACTTGGCGGACAACCGCAGCCATCTTTTCAGGCGAAGAGACGCGGATAGCCATCTTGTCGAACTGGTATAATGTGTTTACGTGGAAAGCCGAAGGGCCTATCAGGTTACGCATGTTTCGGGCATTGACATCCTCTGCATATCCCACAACCTCAACACCTTTCCCATCTTTGGTGGCAAAATAGAAGCCAAACTCTGTACCCAAAGGGATGCTGCCATATTCTCTCCGAGCCGCTTCGTTGAGAATGAACGAGAATTGGTCTTCTCGGCGGAAGTTGCGTCCTTCGATAATCCGTATCCCCATTACATCCAAGAAGTCTGGTTCTACCACATACACTTGTAAGGTTATATGTTCCCCTTCGTGCCTAATACTCCACTCCATGGTAACATCCCTTTCTCCCAATACATCACGACACTTGGCCGCACCTACCACGTCGGGCAACATCTTCAGGTCGCTCTTGATGGCTTCACTCACCGAAGCGTTACTGAGTCTTGAACTTTGCAGATAGAAAATGGAGTCGCGGGCATACCCCACGGGCATGGTAGCGACATAGTGATGCTGGGCATTCATCAGGAGCAACAGGACAACAACGGCCAGTGAAGAGGTGAACTGCACACCGATAAGCCCCTTGCGCAATGCCCGTCCGCGCTCGCTGAGGGCAAAACTGCCGTTGATGACAAGGGCCGGTTTGCGGCTCGTCTGATACCAAGTGGGGTAAGCACCGGCACCAAGTACAACCAATGAGGCCACCGCCACCATGATGCAAAGGACATCAAGGTTCTTGTCGAAAGCCATGTCACAATTCATCAGTTCGTCCAAATAGCCACCTTGGATAATGAACCACAAAGCACCGATGGCTAGTGAAAGCGACAAGAGAATCACTACCACCGTTTGTCCGACGAGAGACCAGCGCAAGGAACTGGTCGAAGCACCGAATATCTTGCGCACGTTGATAGCCTTGATGTGATAGGGAATCATAGCCATTGCAAAATTGATGTAGTTGATGGCAGCTATGATGACGACAAGTATTGCCAACATGAGATACAACAGGAACATATTACGGCTACCCCCACCACCAAAATCGGCCTTATCCATGAAATAGACATCGTGCAGGGGATAGAGGCGGAAGCCAGCCTTGGTCAAATCCTCCTCGCCGTCTTTTTTACCCAGAGCATTGTTGACGAATTTCGTGAACAAATCCTTTTCCGCTAATTCCGGAACAATTCCCTTGTGCAAGCGGAGGTAGCATTGATAGTTACTGCTTATGCCGTCTTTCTTTATTTTTCCATAGATTCCCTCGGGAATCACCATATAGCAAGTGTTGGCTACAATGGTGTTTTTGGGGAAATCGCGATAGACGCCCGTTATTTGGAAATAGGTCTTGGCATTCTTGGCCGGTTCGAAGGTGAGTCCCAGGTAACTTTCGCGTTCGCCAAAGAGTTTTTGTGCGGCACTCAGCGGCACAATTACCTCGTGTGGATTGCCACTGAGACGGCTGTCTCCTTCCACCATGTCGAAGGTGAAGACTTCCGTCCAACCGGGAAGCACGGGATTTATATTGAAGCGGATAGGCTCTTTTCCAAAAACAGAATCCGACGGAACTACGTCGAATTTATCTTCTCCAAACGCCACACCTATCGCTTCCACACCGTCAGGTAAACTGTTCGCAAGGCCGTCCACCGTTATGCCAGTGAAGAGAGCAGTTCTTTGATCTCCATTATACATTTGCAACTTGTAGAGTTGGTCGGGGTCACGATGTTGCCGGTCGTAACCATGCACCCATTTTACTTCTGCCATCAACACGTAGAAGATGACGAATGCCAGACTGAGGCCCAACAGATTGAGCCAAAAGGCCGCACCGCGTGCGGCGAAGAGGTTTTTCAAATAATCTCTCATAAATTTGGTATGTTTTTAAGTCCTTTTTTCTATTGCTTCACTCTCTTTTTGGTTTTGCCTAAGGGAAAAGTTGGTTTGCCTTGCTCTTTTTTCATTTTGCCTTTAGTCAGAACTTTAATCAGCAGTGCTAATCACATAATCAGCAGTGCTAATCATGTAATCAGCAGTGGTGATTATATAATCATCAGTGGTGATTAAAGTTTTCGCTTTATCCAGACAAGTTTTCGCTGGTGTCAAACCGATTTCTCTCCGTAGCATATTCATTTTTTCTTTTCGGTAGTGGTCCGTAGCTCTTCACTCGTGGCCCGTTTTTCCTCACAAAGTTATTGAAACGTGCAAGAGAAAACCGTTAAAACTTTGTTAATTCGTACTTTTGGAGTGAAAATTGTATGATTTCTGGACACTTTATTCTGAGGGGAAAGGGAAATTGGGTGTTTTGGAGACGGAAAGCTGATAAAAAAACAGAGCCCAAAGATGTGAGTTCTCAGCATCTTTGCGGCTCTGTGCGTGTATAAAAAGAAAAGGGGCGGCGAGAGGTTATCTTGTCTTCACCTCCACGGCTTTGCTGTACTCTGACTCGCCCTGTTTGCCTGTGGCTTTCACGCGGAAGGTGTGGCTGGTGGCAGGGGCAAGGTCGGAGATGGTGCACTGGGTGGCGTTGGCTTTGGTGCGTTTCACCTCTTGGAAAGTGCCGTTGATTCGCTGCTCTACCACGAAGTTCTTCTCTCCGTCGGTGAAGTCCATCCACGTCAGGGTCACTTGGTTGCCGGTGGGTTGGGCCGTCAAGGCTACGGGGGCCTTCAGGAAAGGTTGCGAGTAGGTGCGGTCAATGGCGTTGATGTAGTGCTCGATGTTGGCATATCCGTCCTTCAGCGTCATGGCATCGTCGCGGTTGGGGTCGGTACCGTTCTTCTTCTCCCACCAGTCGGGCATACCATCGCCATCGGTGTCGGTACGGTTTTCATTTGAACCCTTCCAAAGCCCCCAAGTGTCGGGTGTTCCGATAGGTAGGGTGGCTTCGTCGCTAATCTGTTTGCCTTGTTTGCCCAGCGAACGTACGTCTTGCACCAACAGGTGGTCGAGATTGTCGCGATAGGGGAGCGAGGCACCCACGGTGGGCAGTATCTCGTCCACCAGTTTCTTGGCCTTCACGGTGGGCAGTTCGGGGTAGTCAAACGGTGTTTCGTGGAAGGTGGGTCCGCCCTGATATTCCTCGCGTGCGATGAGTCGGGCGTTCAGTTTTCCGTCGCGGTTATCGTCCAGCAGGTTGTCCTCAGCATAGATGTTGTAGCGGTCGTTGGCGCGTGTGAATGCATTCGTCTTTCCCATCGGGCCGGTGATGAACAGGTTGCCTACGGTGTTGGCATACGAGGTCATCTGTGAGTTTCCGCCCATGATGTAGGCCGCGGCATTCCAGTTGTAGATGATGTTGTTCACGTACTGGTGGCGTCCCTTGAACTTGGGGTTTCGGGTGTTGTTGTTCGCGTACAGGGTGCGGTAGATGGTCACCCGGTTTTCGGTTTGCACCAGTCCGCCGGCCGAGTGGTTGATGAGTCCTTGGCTGATGATAGAGTTCTGTATGGTGATGTCTTCGGGATGTTTTCCGCTGATGGAGAAGGTTTCGTCGCGTCCCCAAGCTGCCGACACATGGTCGAAAATCATGTTCTTTCCGTGTGAGATACTGATGGCATCAGCTCCTTTTTGTCCGTTGATGCCCATGCGTACACGCAGATAGCGGCAGATGGTGTTGTCCGCCCCGCTGAACGACAGGCCGTTGCCATAGATGGTCACTCCCTCGCCCGGCGCCGTCTGTCCGGCAATGTAGAGGTTGGGGCTGACACTGATGCGTGAGTTGATGCGGATGACACCCGCTACATCGAACACCACGATGCGGTTGGGCCTGCTCACGGCATCGCGGAATGAGCCGGGACCGTCGTCGTTCAGATTAGTTACATGATACACACTACCCGTGCGTCCGCCGGTAGCATAGCGTCCGAATCCCTCAGCACCAGGGAAAGCCAGTTGTTGCGCTTGTGTGGCAACTGTGGTACCCAACAGGATGGCAATCGTCAAAATGGTTCTTTTCATGTGTGTTGAATTGTTTAACGTAAATTTATGGTTTGACCTCTTTTTTTGATAAAGGTTTAGATGTTTTATCCGTTTATTTTGGGGGAAATATAAAGATATACGTATATTTGCACCGTATAATATAAACAATCAAAAACTTGTCGGATTATGAAACTGAAGAAAATGCTTGTAGGATGCCTGTGTCTGATGGCCATGGCATCGTGTGGAGAAGGTAATCAGAATGTAAAAGAAGAGACAACTATGGAGGAAGGAAAGAATGCGGTGATAGAGAACATCATGGCGCGTCGCAGCATCCGTAAGTACAAGAACGAGGCGGTACCCCGCGAGGTGCTCGACCAGATTATGGAGTGTGGCATCAATGCCCCTAACGGACAGAACAAACAATCGTGGGAAGTGCGTGTGGTGGACAATCCGCAGGTGATGGGGGAAATCAACAATACCCTCAACGCGGCTTATCCCAACATGGAGAATGCCGCTGGGTGTTTCCGTGGTGCTCCCGTGATGGTCTTCATTGCCCGTGCCAAGGGGTATGACTTTTCTGCTTACGATTGTGGATTGATGGCCGAGAATATGATGCTCTCTGCCCAGTCGCTCGGTGTAGGCTCCATCTGTTTGGGCAGCCCTGTGCGGATGATAAACGACAACCCTGCCTGTGCACCCATTCTCGAACGTCTGGCCTTCAGCGAAGGATATGAGTTTTGCCTTTGCGTAGGCCTTGGATATGCTGACGAAGCCCCGGCGGCAAAACCGCGTGACAAGGCGAAGGTGAAGTACGTGGAGTGATTATTTATTGGCTTCACGCCGTAAAAAGGTGGATTTTTGTGTAATATTTGGCAGATTATCTGCTTTAAATTGTTATTTCCTCCTTTCGTGAAGAATAATCCACCTGTGTTTGGCTGGTTGATGGTAATTTTGTAGCGTCCTTGAAACGAGGACATTTATGATAAGGTGTACGATGTGTGTGACACTAATCCAGAAAACTAAGCTAAACTAAACTTTTTGATTCTTTTTAGGTACGGATTGTACGGATTGTTTTTGGTTAAAGGTTCAAGGTTTAAAGTCCAAAAGATATTGGTTGACTTTAAACTTTGAACCTTGAATCTAGGGTGTCCAATTTGGTGTACCTTGTTTTATGCACTAATTTAACGCGTAAGTCTATGGGTTCAGTAGTAACTAACACTCTCCCTCTAAGTTAGAGGGAGTCCCCGTAGGGGGAGGGCGTGTGTCTATAAAGTCTTCATTTTCACACACTCCTCCGGCCTAAAGGCCACCTCCCCTAACTTAGGGGAGGAGTTATAGTTACTCTGCTCCTTATATCA
>JAFXDL010000036.1 GCA_017516265.1 Bacteroidaceae bacterium | reverse complement strand
TGCTCTTTGCCACCTGCCGTTTGCACCTTGACCCCAAAATCCTTTCCCATGCGCATTTGCATGATGATTTTCTTTTTGGAGCACTTATGCTTGTTAGCAAGTGTTTTGAACATGCTGTATTGCATCACAAATTTGAAGTTGTTGAGAATACCACAGTTGAGGGCGAGGGAGTAATAGTTGTACAGCCCACGAATTTCCATGTTGTATCGCAATACGATTTCTGCATTTTCCTGAGTAATCAAATAATCTCTGGAGCATGGTTTCCAGATTTCCGTACCGTTGTGTGGCACCAATTTCATAGCCCCATATCCCAGAAGTTTTTTCTTAATGACATCGGGTGGAATTTTCAGAACAACCGTACCGTTTCGATTGCGACAAAGACGACCGTTTTTGCCTTTGCTAGGCACTTCGTTATGTCTGACTGTGATTTCATAACCAAGAAACTTTGCTGGAGATTTGGCATTGGTAATTAAAGTCTTTTCATCCGAAAGCTCCAAATGCAGCTTTTTCTCAAGAAATACTTTAATATCCTGCTTAATCCTTCGGCAATCTTCCTTACTACCGATGACTCCGATGAGGAAATCATCTGCATAGCGTTCATAACGAAAACGCTTGTAGCCGTTGTCCATAGGGTCTGTCGGGACTGTCTGAAGCTGCTGCTTCTTCAGTTCCCTTACTTCCTCAAGGATCATTTGTCGTTTTCCAACATCTGTGATATTTCTCAGCTTTAGGGTTCTTTTGCGAATTTTGCTGGATATCCGCCAATACTCAGGCGAAACCGCTCTCTTTTTGCCCATATTGAAGTTTTCAGCATACTCCTTCATGTATTTATCCAGTTTGTCCAGATAGATATTGGCAAGTATGGGACTGATAACTCCGCCTTGTGGTGTTCCGCTGTAAGTTCTATGAAACTGCCAATCCTCCATGTACCCAGCTCGCAGAAACTTGCGTATCAGACGAATGAATTTTTCATCCTTAATTCTTTCGCGCAAGATATCGGTCAGAATGTCATGGTCTATTTCATCAAAGAACGCATGAATGTCTCCTTCAATGAACCACTTGACACCCGAATAATACTTCTGAATACATGTCAGAGCCGTGTGGCAACTGCAATTCGGACGAAAGCCATGTGATGTGGGTTCAAAATAGCCATCATAAATACTTTCCAGTATCATTCTTACAGCCTCCTGAACCAGTTTGTCATCAAATGATGGTATGCCCAAAGGACGCTTCTTCCCGTTCTTTTTGGGAATATAGTGTCTGCGTGCCGGTGCCGGTTGGTACGTTTCGTTTTTCAGCTTTTCAATCAGGCCATCTATCCGTTTAAGGCTCATTGCGTCGATGGTTCGGTCATCCGAACCTTTCGTCATGTTACCCTCTTTGGCATAGATGTTCTGATACGCTGTGTAGAAAAACTGCGGATTGTAAAGATTGCGGTAAATCCGTTCATAGGTGTAGTCTTTCTGATTGTTGTGCTGAGATAGACTGTTCAGCACATCCATTGGATTTCTCATAGTGTCTCACACACTTTCTCAATATTTTGTGCTGGGTTGTAAGCTGCCCTCCTTCGCCATGCAGACGGCTTTCCCGTCCTCAAACTACTACGAGGGCTCCGTTACCATGCCGAATATTCAATGTCCAAAGACATATAGCCGTATGGCGTTTCGGTTTAGGTAATCCCCATTTAGTCGTGCATTGATATTGGCTTGATAGACTGTCGGATACGATTTTCGTCCGTTTATGCTGACTGCATATGTGCCGTCAAATAACCTGAGCCAATCCTCCTCCACCAATGGAAGAATGGTTTGACGGGATAGCGTATGTAACTACCTTCCGCTACCGGCACGAGGGAGACCACTTGGACTGTCGTTCAACCAGTATAGGCTTTATCCTTATGTCTATCTTTTCACCCTACCTGTTCAGTCGTGACTTGGTAATTAGTCAACTTACAGCCGTTTTGACGTGCTATGTTCCCCAGACAGGTTTCCCCATCTAAGTAAGTCAATGGGTGAAGGGCTTTCAGGTTCATGCCCTTTGCTTGCCAAAGGCAAGATCAGATGCACGCCCGTATGGGCGCACCATGCAGCTCATCTACGATCAGTCCATCAATCTTTCCTTTATACCTTCGCTTAATGTAAGTGCTCAAAGGAAACTTTCGGTGGGCACCCAGTGTGGGATAGCAGCCATCCGGGTTTTCAGCCAACTCTATGATCTTTTCTCTGGCACTGTTAGTGAGTTCCTGCTCCAGATGCCGTTTCGCAGCGGCCCGATGGATCCAACCGTAATCGGTGAGTTTCACCCAATCAGAGCATCGATTGGGATTCACAGCCGTCCAGAGAATGGTACCGCAATGAATACAAGTATGGTTGTCTCGGTTTTCTCTGCGAAAGAACTCCACACCAGAAGGAATGACTTGTTCGCCCTCGAATACCGTGCCAATGACACCGTCACAACAGGGACAAATATACCGTTTATGGCGGGCATCATAGAGTGCGGCCGGTCGCTTCATATAGCCGTCTCTGGCTCGTTCCTTGGACATGACTGCATAGATGCTGCGGTCACTCTGCCGGAATAATTCATAAAGCTGATC
>JAFXDL010000035.1 GCA_017516265.1 Bacteroidaceae bacterium | reverse complement strand
GACAAGATAGGGTATTTCTATGCCGTACAAGGGGTGGTGTCATTGTTCATGCCGGCTCTGATGGGGATTGTAGCCGACCGGTGGATTCCCGCCCAAAAGTTGTTGGCCTTGTGCCATGTGGTCAGTGCACTGTGCCGGGCCGCTGTGGGGTATTATGGATGGACCGGTGGAGATTCGGTATCGTTCACCTCCCTGCATTTGTGTTACACCCTGGGCATTGCCTTCTATATGCCTACGTTGGCCCTCTCGAACTCGGTAGCCTATACAGCCCTTGAATAAGTGAAGCTGGAACCGGTGGCAGTCTTTCCTTCCATCCGTATCTGGGGAACGGTGGGCTTTATCTGTTCCATGTTGGCTACAGACTTGTTGGGCTTCCAGACCAGTTACATGCAGTTCTTCCTAAGTGCGGCTTTGGGACTGGTTGCTGCAGTATATGCCTATACTTTGCCCGATTGTCCGGTGAACCGAAGCAAGAAAACGACTTCGTGGGTGGATGTGTTGGGCTTGCGGGCCTTTACCTTGTTCAAACGACGCAAGATGGCACTGTTCCTGGTGTTCTGTGTGTTGATGGGGGTATCGTTACAGATAACCAATGGATATGCCAATCCGTTTATCAGTAGTTTTGCCAGCATTCCGGAGTATGCGGATACGTTTGGCGTACAGCATGCCAATATGTTGATATCGCTTTCCCAACTGTCGGAAACTTGTTGTATCCTGCTGATTCCCTTTGTCTTGAAGCGATGGGGCATCAAACGGGTGATGCTGATAGCTATGCTGGCGTGGACACTGCGCTTTTCCCTGTTCGGCTGGGGAAATCCGGGGGATGGGGTGTGGATGTTTGTACTGTCCATGCTGGTGTATGGCGTGGCCTTTGATTTCTTCAATATAGCCGGATCGCTGTATGTGAATGAAGAGGCGGAACCTGCCGTGCGTTCCAGTGCGCAAGGATTGTTCATGCTGATGACCAATGGGATAGGTGCCACGGCCGGAACCTTGTGTGCCCAGTGGGTAGTGAATCGATTTGTAGACATGAAGAGTACGTTGCCACAGGTGGAGGGCTGGAGCCAGGCCTGGTTTGTCTTTGCCGGATATGCGTTAGTGGTAGCCATCCTGTTTGCCGTATTCTTTCCATATAACCATCAAAAAAAGTAAGATTATGCATGTATTTTATACACCTGATATAGCTGTGAGCTGTGAACTTCCGGAAGAGGAAGCGGGACATTGTTTGCGGGTTCTCCGACTGACAGTGGGGGATGAAGTGATGCTGACCGACGGGAAGGGAAACTTCTATAAGGCGGTAATCAGTGCGGCAATCGGAAAGCGTTGCCAGGTAAAGGTGATGGAAACGCTACCTCAGGAAAAGGGGTGGATGGGTTGGCTGCATGTGGCCATGGCTCCCACCAAGAATATGGACCGTACCGAATGGTTTGCTGAGAAGGCAACCGAGATAGGGTTTGATGAACTGACTTTCTTGAACAGTCGTTATTCGGAACGGAAGGTGATCAAGACTGAACGTATCGAAAAGATTTTAGTATCGGCCGTAAAGCAATCATTAAAGGCAGCCAAGCCGGTGCTGAACGAGATGACGGACTTTAATAAGTTCATTGAACGTGACTTCAAGGGGCAGAAGTTTATTTGTCATTGCAATGAAGGTGAGAAGAAACTATTGAAGGAAGCCATTGTGCCGGGTGAGGATGCTGTAATCTTAATAGGTCCGGAAGGTGATTTCAGTGAGGAAGAAGTTGCCAAGGCAATGGCCAAGGGCTTCCAGCCCATCAGCTTGGGTAAATCGCGCCTGCGTACAGAAACGGCGGCTTTGGTAGCGGCCCATACGTTGAATTTGTTTAACCAGAAATAAACGGATATGAAATTGAAAATGTGGAATGTGCTGTGGATGGTGCTGCTATTGGTTGCCTGTTCTCCACAGACTGAATATACGGATGCTTTGCCGAAGGATGCTTCGGTAGTAGTGTCTATGGACTTGCAGAGCATGGCCCGGAAAGCGGGGTTGGAAGGTGAGGGGAGCCGGAAGGTGACGGATAAGTTGACCCAATTATTGAAGGGGGGACTGGAAGGTGATGCCGCCCTATTGGCCGAGAAGATGGTGAATGATCCGGCCGAATCGGGGTTGAGCTTTACAGATAAGGTTTATCTGTTTGTTACCCCTCATGCCAATGCGTTCGGCGTGGTGGTTAAAGTAGGTGACGAAGGCAAATTGGAAGATTTGCTGGAAGTGTTTAAGCAGGAACAGATAGCTTCGGACCTGAAGGAAGAAAGCGGTTGCCAATGGGCACAGCTGGGACAAGCGTTGTGCGCTTTCAACAACGGTACTTTTCTGTTGATGCAACACAAATTGGGAGATGTGGAGAGTATCAAGGGTTCGCTGCTTTCGCTGATGCGTCAGAAAGAAGGAGAAGGATTCTCGGCTTTGCCAGGGTTTGTACAGCTGACAGCAACGGGGAATGACATAGCCTCGACCATTGACCTGAGTGTTTTGCCTGATCAATGGACTACACCGTTGCGTATGGGCTTGCCGGGTGACATTCGTCTGGAGGATATCAAGTATCTGATTACGGCCAATTTTGAAAATGGTGGATTGGTGATTAATTCCCAATCGTTGACACAGAATGCCAAGGTACAGGCATTCTATAAGGAGATGGATAAGGTTACATCTCCTTTGCAAGGCAAATATATGGATTATTTTCCGGCCAATACGTTGGCCTGGATGGGTGGACGTGTTCATGGACAGACCTTTTATGATATGATTTGTCAAAATCCTACTATCCGTAGAGCGTTGGAGAATCCTGTTCTTCCGGTAGATGTGGAACGTATCTTCTCTTCCATAGAGGGTGATTATGGCATGGGATATCTGTCGGCTGCTACTGGTGAGTTTTTGATGTATGCTGATGTAACGAATGCTGCGTTTTTGGAAACATTTGAGGAATTACGTCCGTTGTTGGCACTGACCGGTGGAGAAGTGACGCTCTATGATACAGCCGAGAACCAGTATGCCTTGAAAACGTATGATGCCATCTATTGGTTTGGTGTGAAGGGTAAACTATTCTATGTGACAAATCGTAGGGAATTGGCCGAAGAGGCCGGTCGTACGTACGGTGTATCGGTTGGCACTCGTCCCTGGGCCAGTGAAGCAAAACATAACCGTATGTTTGCTTCAGTCAATTTGTCCAAGCTCCGGAGTGATATAAACGAGCATCCTTATCTCTTGGCACCGTTGGGTAGTCAGCAGGCTGCGTTGGTCTTCAAGGCGATACTTGACCAATGTGATACGATGAATGCCGGAATGGAAGACTGGAGTCAAGGTAGTTTGGTTATCCGGATGAAGGACAAACAGACCAATCCGTTGCGATTGATTGTACAAATGTTGGAGAGCCTATGAATACCATCACTTTGCAACAAGTACTTCCGCAAGTCTTTGCCGATAGGGACCGGATTACTTCGGATGTATGGCATCAATCCTTGGAGTGGAAAAAAGGTGAACGGGTGCTGATAGAGGCAGCATCGGGAACCGGCAAGTCGTCGTTGTGTAGCTATATCTATGGCTATCGGAATGATTATCAAGGAATCATCTGTTTTGATGGGAAGAACATCAAAGGACTGTCGGTAGATGATTGGGTGAACATCCGTCAGTCATCGCTCAGTATGCTGTTTCAAGAGTTGCGACTCTTTCCCGAACTGTCGGCTTGGGAGAATGTACAGTTCAAGAATACTTTGACAAACTTCAAACAGAAGAAAGAAATCAAGGTTTGGTTTGAGGCATTGGGTATAGCCGACAAATGGGATGTGCCGTTAGGAAAGCTATCGTTCGGCCAACAGCAACGGGTGGCGCTGATGCGTGCCTTGTGCCAGCCGTTCGACTTTATTTTTCTGGATGAACCGGTGAGCCATTTGGATGAAGAGAACGGACGCATCATGGCAGCTGTCTTGGGTGAAGAAGCCGACAAGCAGGGAGCCGGAATTGTGGTGACCTCCATCGGCAAGCATTTAGAATTGGATTACGATATAACGCTGAAGCTATGAGATTGGTTTGGAAATTATTACGTAGTCATGTAAGTGTGTCGCAGTTGGCCGGTTTCTTCTTGGCCAATCTTTGTGGCATGGTGATTGTGCTGCTCAGTATACAGTTCTATAACGATGTGTTGCCTGTGTTTACGGGAGGTGACAGTTTTTTGAAGAAGGATTACCTCATTGTGAGCAAGAAGGTGAGTACCCTTGGTTCGTTTGTGGGTAAGAGCCGTACTTTCTCAGAACGTGATAAAGAGGAGATAGAAGCCCAACCGTTTACCAAAGGAGTAGGAGCTTTTACTCCCTCGCAGTTCAAGGTCTCGGCCGGTGTGGGGATGGAACAGGTTGGCTTACAGATGTCGACTGCCATGTTCTTTGAATCCGTTCCCGATAAGTATGTGGATGTGAATCTGGACAAGTGGCATTTTACACCGGGTGAGGAGACCATTCCTATTATCATTCCTCGAAACTATCTGAACTTGTATAATTTCGGTTTTGCACAGAGCCGAAGTCTGCCTCAATTGTCGGAAGGGGTTATGGGGATGATTAACCTTGAAATCCGTATCAGTGGAAGAGGCATGCGTGATACTTTCAAAGGAAACATTGTAGGATTCTCTGACCGCTTGAATACGATATTGGTTCCCGAAAGTTTCATGAATTGGGCCAATCAGACCTATGCTGCCGGTGAAGTGAAAGAACCGTCACGCCTCATTGTAGAGGTGAACAATCCGGCTGACGACCGCATTGCCCGTTTCTTTAAGGACAAGGGATATGAAACCGAAGACGATAAGTTGGATGCTGGTAAAACCACCTGGTTCCTGAAACTGATTGTGGGTATTGTAATGGCGGTGGGACTTGTGATCAGTGCTTTGTCGTTCTACATCCTGATGCTCAGTATCTTCTTGTTGCTGCAGAAGAACAGTACGAAGTTGGAAAACTTGTTGTTGGTGGGCTATAGTCCTGCAAAGGTGGCTTTGCCTTATCAGTTTCTGACTGTAGGTCTCAATGCTGTGGTATTATTGTTGGCTGTTGGTTTAGTGTGGCTTCTTCGTGGTAGTTATTTGGACAAGTTGCAGAATCTCCTTCCCGGTTTGGAAGGTGGAATGCAATGGCCTATGCTGGTGATTGGCTTCCTACTTTTTGTACTGGTATCGGTCTTTAATGTGTTGGCTGTCCGTCGCAAAATTAATGGTTTGATTAAGAAGTAGAATTATGATAAAGCAAGTAGAATTTATATTGCGGGGCCGTAGTCGTGGTTTTCACCTGATAACAGATG
>JAFXDL010000034.1 GCA_017516265.1 Bacteroidaceae bacterium | reverse complement strand
TGATATAAGGAGCAGAGTAACTATAACTCCTCCCCTAAGTTAGGGGAGGTGGCCTTTAGGCCGGAGGAGTGTGTGAAAATGAAGACTTTATAGACACACGCCCTCCCCCTACGGGGACTCCCTCTAACTTAGAGGGAGAGTTTTGGTTACTACTGAACCTCATAGACTTACGCGTTGAAAAGAACTCAAACTGGGTGCATAAATTGGCCCCCAGGTTCAAGGTTCAAAGTTCAAGGTTCAAAAATAAGTCAGCCAAACTATTGTCTGAACTCCTGAACTCCTGCACTCCTGCACTCCTAAAACTATCCCCTCCTGAACTCACCATCAAAAGACTCCCACGGGAAGGGGACGGCAATTGTAGCCCGAGGCCATGATTTCGCCATAAGCTCCGGCTGAACGCAGCGCCAACAGGTCGCCACGCTGGCAACGGGGCAGGTCGATGGCCTTGCCGAAGACGTCGCTGGACTCGCAGATGGGGCCCACCACATCGTAGGTCTCCGCGGGTGCATCGGCCGGTGCGCTGAGGTTCTCTATCTTGTGGTAAGCCTGATAGAGGGCGGGGCGGATGAGGTCCGTCATGCCGGCATCGACGATGCAGAACTGCTTGTGTGCCCCCTGCTTGACGTAGAGCACACGGGTGATGAGCGAGCCGCACTGGCCCACTACGGAGCGTCCCAACTCGAAGTGGAGCGTCTGTCCCGGCATCAGGTGCAGGTGCTTGTGATAGGTGGCAAAGTATGCGGCAAAGTCGGGGATGGCCTGTCTGTCGGGATGCTGGTAGTCGATGCCCAGTCCGCCTCCCACATTGATGTGCTCCACGATGATGTGCTGCTGTGCCAGGCGCTCCTGCAATTCGTTCACGCGGTTACACAGGGCCACAAAGTCGCCCATGTCCAGAATCTGGCTGCCGATGTGGAAGTGCAGTCCCACGAACTTGACATGCTCCATCCCGCTTGCCATGATGATGATGCGGTCCATGTCTTCCATAGCAATTCCGAACTTGTTCTCGGCCAGTCCGGTGGTAATGTTGGCATGAGTATGTGCCCCCACGTTGGGATTGATGCGGAAGGCCACGCGTGCCACCTTGCCGCGTGCGGCAGCCAGGGCGTTGATGACCTCCAGTTCGGGCACGGACTCCACGTTGAAGCAGAAGATGTCATTGTCCAGCCCCAACTCTATCTCCCAGTCGCTTTTGCCCACTCCGGCATACACCACCTTCTGTGCAGGGAATCCCGCCTCCAGTGCTGCTTTCACTTCACCTCCGCTCACACAGTCGGCTCCCAGTCCGCTCTCGCGGATGATGCGCAGCAGTGTGGGATTGGCATTGGCCTTCACGGCGTAGTGCACGCAGAAGTCGGGGTAGCGTCCTGCCTCGCGCCGGATGGTGTCCAACGTCTCGCGCAGCAGGGCCGTATCGTAGTAGTAGAACGGTGTGCGCAGTCCGCCGAACCGTTCGATGGGGAATGTTGTCTTCATTGATTTCTTTTAAGTTATCGGAAAAAATCGGAATACCCGGAGTAATCTGAATAATCCAAATACTCCGAATAATCCGACTACTATGATGATGATAGACCGGGTGGGGTTTCTTACTTCTTGAACAACGTATCGCTCAGGCTCTGCAAGGCACGTTTCTTGTCGGCCTCGCGGATGAGGAACGAGATGTTGTAGTTGCTTCCGCCGTATGACACCATGCGCACGGGTATATCCTTCAGTGCCTTCATGGCAAGGGTCTCGAAACCGATGTTCTCCCACGTGAGGTCGCCCACCACGCAGATGATGCACATGCCTTCATCAACGGTGACGGTACCGTACTTCTTCAGGTCGGCAATGATTTCGGCCAGATGCTTCGTGTTGTCGATGGACATGCTGACTCCCACTTCCGAGGTGCACACCATGTCGATGGAGGTCTGGTAGCTCTCGAATATCTCGAACACCTTGCGCAGGAATCCGTGGGCCAGCAACATGCGGCTCGACTTGATTTTGATGGCCGTGATGTTCTCCTTGGCTGCTACGGCCTTGATTTTCCCATGCTCGGTGTCATTTGAAATCATGGTACCGGGTGCAGTGGGGTCCATGGTGTTGAGCAGGCGCACAGGTATGTTGGCATACTTGGCCGGCTGTATGCAGGTGGGGTGCAGGATTTTTGCACCGAAGTAGGCCAACTCGGCAGCCTCGTCAAAGTTGAGCTGGCGCACGGGCGAGGTGTGGTCCACCACACGGGGGTCATTGTCGTGCATACCGTCAATGTCGGTCCATATCTGTATCTCGCTGGCATCCACTGCTGCTCCGATGAGCGAAGCTGTGTAGTCGCTACCGCCGCGTTGCAGATTGTCAATCTCGCCGTATGCATTGCGGCAGATGAATCCCTGAGTGATATAGATGTCAGCATCGGGGTACTTCTGCAGTTGCAGAGCCAGCTTCTCGCGGATATACATAGGGTCGGGCTCGGCATTCTTGTCGGTGCGCATGAACTCCAGCGCCGGAAGGAGCACGGCCTTCACACCCTGTTCCTGCAGATAGTTGGTCACCATGTTGGTGGACATCAGTTCTCCCTGGGCAAGCACCACCTTCTCTTCAAACAAAGTAAAGAGGTCCTTGGTGTAGGCACGAATGGTGGCAAACACACCGTCGAGCACCTCCTGTGTCTTCTGGCGGTATTCGTCTGTAGCGAACAGCTCGGCCAGGTGCAGCTTGTACTTCTGCTCCAACTTGTTGATGACATCGTTGGCTCCATCCGGATTTTTCTTGTACAGGTAGTCCGAGATTTCCACCAGCGTATTGGTGGTTCCCGACATGGCTGAAAGGACCACAATCTTCTTTTCGCCATCAGTAATCAACTTGACAACACTCTTCATCCGCTCGGCAGAGCCTACGGAGGTTCCTCCAAACTTTAATACTTTCATTTTCTTTTTCCTTAATTTATTATATTGTTTCTTATTTCTTTCTTCTTCTTGCACTTCCACCCCCCACTATGATGATGATGGTAAGGGGGGACTTTGCCCCCCTCAAACCTTACACACCCGGTGGTCCTGGCACTGATAGACAATGCCCGGATACTCGTGGAGCAACTGCAGGTTGTGGGTAGTCATCACCACCGCCGTACCGCGCGAGGATATGTCGCGCAACAGTTCCACAATGTGCCGCCCGGTCTCAGCATCCAAGTTTCCCGTAGGCTCATCGGCCAGGATGATTTTCGGGTCGTTCAGGATGGCACGTGCAATGACAATGCGCTGCTGCTCTCCACCGGACAACTGGTGGGGCATCTTGTATCCCTTGGTGCTCATGCCCACCATCTCCAGCACCTCTTCGATGCGGTTCTTTCGGGCCTGCTTGTCCTTCCATCCCGTGGCACGCAGCACGAAATCGAGATTCTCCGTCACCGTGCGGTCAATCAGCAGTTGGAAGTCCTGAAAGACAATGCCCAACTTGCGGCGCAGGGCAGGGATGTGCTTGCGCTTGAGCTTGCGCATGTCATAGTCCAACACGGTGGCTTCGCCGCTCTGTATCCCCAATTCTGCATAGAAGGTCTTCAGCAGCGAGCTCTTTCCCGAACCCACTTTACCGATGAGATAGACAAACTCTCCTGCATCCAGATGGAAGTCAATCTCGTCCAAGATGCAGAGTTCCTGCTGGCTCACCGTCACTTTGCGATAGTCAATCAAGTGTTCGCTCATTGCTTTTAAGAATTATAAAAAGTCCAGTGTGCGGCCCCCGGGGTCCGAGAGGGTGCTTCCTTCACACCTTATGTCTCTTCTTCAACTCCGTAGCCAGGTCTTCGATGCGCATACCCTTGCTGGTGAGCAGTACGATGAGGTGGTAAATCATGTCCGAAGCCTCGTAGATAAGGCGGTCGTCAGTACCATTGGTAGCCTCGATGACGGTCTCAACAGCCTCTTCGCCCACCTTCTGTGCCATGCGGTTGATGCCAGCCTTGAAGAGCGATGTAGTGTACGATCCCTCGGGCATCTCGGCATAGCGCTTGGCAATGAAGTCCTGCAGGTAGCTGAGGAACATGATGGGCTCGTCGTTCACATCGCCCCAGCAGGTGTCAGTGCCTGTATGGCACACGGGGCCCACGGGATTGACCATGATGAGCAGCGTGTCGCGGTCGCAATCCTCCTTGATGGAAACCACGTTGAGGAAGTTTCCGCTCTCTTCACCCTTCGTCCGCAGGCGGTTCTTGGTACGGCTGAAGAAGGTCACTTTACCCGTCTCTACCGTCTTGTCCAGAGCCTCCTGGTTCATGAAGCCCAACATCAACACCTTCTTGGTGCGGTTATCTTGAATGATGGCAGGAACAAGTCCGCCCATTTTATTGAAATCCAGTTCCATATATATTTTCTTTATTTAATTTTATGAGTTTCTTAATTCTTCAGCCTCTGAGTCCGTAAGGCTGCTTTGCAGGTTATTATGATGATGATGCAAGGACGAGGGTTTTGCCCCCCTGAAACTTATTCGGACCATCCCCTGCTGTACACTTTACTCCCCCCCTTTACCTTCTCACCTCAATTCCCTGCGTGCAAAGGTACGACTTTAATTCGGGAATACCTATCTCTCCGAAGTGAAAAACACTGGCCGCCAGTGCCGCATCGGCTTTTCCTAGCAGGAAAGCGTCGCGGAAGTGCTCCATCGTGCCCGCTCCGCCCGAAGCAATCACGGGGATGGACACCTCGTCAGCCAGCCGGGCCAGGGCCTCGTTGGCAAACCCCGTCTTCACCCCGTCGTGGTCCATGCTGGTAAAGAGGATTTCGCCTGCACCGCGGTCGTTCACCTCGCGTGCCCACTCAAAGAGTCCGCGTCCGGTGGGGATGCGTCCGCCATTGAGGTAGCAGTGCCATCCGGCTTCGGTCTGCTTGGCATCAATGGCCACCACACACACCTGACTGCCGAAGTGACCGGCAATCTCATCTATCAGTTCCGGACGGCGCAGAGCGGCCGAGTTGATACTCACCTTGTCGGCACCCGCACTGAGCAGGCGGTCCACATCGCTCAATTCATTGATTCCGCCACCCACCGTAAAGGGTATATTGATAGTGGCAGCTATGCGCCGCACCAAGTCCGTAAAAGTTTTCCGCCCTTCGTGGCTGGCGGTAATGTCGAGGTACACCAGTTCGTCAGCGCCCTGTTGGCTGTAGGCCTGCCCCAGTTCTACGGGGTCGCCCGCCTGGCGCAGGTTCACGAAGTTGGTACCCTTCACCGTCTGTCCGTCTTTGATGTCCAGACAGGGGACTATTCTTTTTGCTAACACAATGTATTCTTTATATTTTTTTTTAGATCTTTGGTTAGGAGTCAAGGAAGTTAAAGCCGATAGTGTCCTTTCAACCCACTCCTTTATCAGCTCACCCCATAAAGTCGCTCAACTGCTTCAGTGTGAACCGGCCTTCGTAGAGAGCTTTGCCGAACACTACGGCCGGGATGCCCGCTTCGTCCAACTCGCGGATGTCGTCCAACGAACTCACTCCGCCACTGGCAATCAGATGCAGAGTAGGGTAGGTGGCCATTATCTGGCGGTAGAGTTCCACCGAAGGCCCCTGCAACATGCCGTCCTTGTAAATGTCGGTACAGAGCACATTCCTTACCCCATGACCGATGTATTCACCCAAGTAGGGGAGCAGTTCCTGCCGGCTCTCCTCCTGCCACCCGTTGACGGAGATGAACCCGTCACGCGTGTCGGCTCCGAGAATCATCTTCTCGCCACCATACGCCTCCAGCCACTTGAGGAACAACTCAGGTTGCAGGCTGGCCACACTGCCCACGGTCACCATCTGCGCTCCGTTTTCAAAAGCTATCACCAGGTCCTCGTCACTCTTGATGCCTCCGCCAAAATCAATTTTCAGCGACGTGCGGCTGGCTATGCGGTGCAACACCCGATGATTCACCACGTGTTTCGACTTGGCACCATCCAGGTCAACCACGTGCAGACGCCCGAGACCGTATGACTCAATCTCCAGAGCCACCTCCACGGGGTCCTCGTTATAGACTTTTGAAGTGGCATAGTCGCCCTTGGTCAGGCGCACACACTTGCCGTCAATGATGTCTATGGCAGGTATCAGTTCTATCATATACTAATTCTTTCTCTTGCTTCGTTTTACAATGTAAGGTCCAGGAAGTTCTGCAAAATCCGTTCGCCCACCTGACCACTCTTTTCGGGGTGGAACTGGGTGGCGTAGAAGTTGTCCTTGTGCAAGGCCGAACTGTAGGGGCGGGTATATTCCGTACAAGCCGCCGTATGCTCGTTCATGGGCACATAGTAGCTGTGCACAAAATAGACATACTCCGGCTGGCGGAATCCCTTGAACAGCTGGCTGCGCGTATCCACAATGGTGTTCCATCCCATCTGCGGCACCTTGTCTGCATGGCACTGGGGACGGAAACGTTTCACCTCGGCATCAAATATGCCCAAGCACTCGGTGTCACCCTCCTCGGAGTGGCGGCACATCAGCTGCATACCGATGCAGATACCCAAGACAGGCTGGCGGAGCGAGCGTATCACCTCGTCCAATCCCCGCTCACGCAAGTAGGCCATAGTGCTGCTGGCCTCGCCCTGACCGGGAAAGATGACACGGTCAGCAGCCATCAGTTTCTCCGGCTCGTCCGTCACCAGAGGCTCCACACCCAAACGGCGCATGGCATTCACCACGGAGCAGATGTTACCGGCATTGTATTTTACGATTGCTACATTCATTTCTTATTATTCATTCTATAATGAGAGAGAGAGGGAGAACCAGACTATCTACCTATATATATAATAAGGTATATGATGATGATGGTCCCACTCCTTTCCCCACTTCCTTTTCCTTATTCTTTTTATCAGCCGAATCTCCACACAATCAAAGTAAGCGATTATTATGATGATAGTCTCACCCTTTTCTTACTTACTTTTCCTGTTCTTCTCCTTAGCTGAACAGCACGGTCTTGTTCTTATAGGCCAAAACCTTGCGCTCGATATGCTTCTGTACCGCACGCGAGAGGACTATCTTCTCCAGGTCCTTTCCCTTGTTCACCAGGTCCTGCGGTGTATCCTTGTGAGTAATGCGCACCACATCCTGTTCAATGATAGGCCCTGCATCCAGGTCGTTTGTCACATAATGGCTGGTGGCACCGATAATCTTCACCCCACGCTCAAAAGCCGCATGATAAGGTTTGGCACCCACAAAGGCCGGCAGGAACGAGTGGTGGATATTGATGATGCGGTTGGGATACTCCTCTATCATCTGCTCTGAAATCACCTGCATATAGCGTGCCAACACAATGAAATCGACATTCAATTCGCGCAAAAGTTCCATTTCGGCCTGTTCCTGCTCCAGTTTGTTCTCTTTCGTAATAGGGAACACGCGGTAAGGGATACCAAAACGCTCTGCTGCAGGTTGCATGTCGGGATGATTACTTATTATAATAGGTATCTCCACATCCCATTCGCCAGCAGTATATCGGGCCAGCATGTCATACAAACAGTGGCTCATCTTGCTCACAAAGATGGCCATACGCGGTTTCTCGTCACTGAAGTAGAGACGCAAGTCCATGTTGTACTTCTTGACATACAACGTATTGAAGTAGTCCAAGATCTTGTCGCGCGGAATCATGAATCCCTCCAACTCCCATTCTATCCGCCCGAAGAAGACATTCTCCATGCGATCAACAAACTGGTCGATATAGACAATGTTTCCTCCATTGATAGTAATGAAGTTGGTTATTTCGGCCAAAATACCCGGTCTGTCAGGGCAATGAAGCAGTAATTTCGCGGTCGTATTCATCTATTTTTTCCTCTTATTTATTATTCTTGCTTAATTTTGAGCCGCAAAGATAGCAATTTATTAGGAAAATAAAGAATCTTGTGACAAATAGTTTTAGAAAATCGCAATAAAGAGATACTTTTGACTGAATTTATTGCCTTTCCCAACATTAAAGAGCATTTTGGACACACATTCGCTCCTCCCGCGATTACCAATAACGGCCTGAATGAATCCGTTCAAGAAAGCATTTCCAACAAGCATACCGCAAGAAACACATTCACCTCCCGCAAAAAAATACATTCATCCACCACCTTAGACCTACTGCCACGGTGATGGCAGTTCGTTGCCTCGCCGTTGGCAGTACCCTGCCTCCATGGTGGCAGACATCTGCCAACGGGGTTGGCAGAGATGAGAGGTTGCATGTTAACGATTTCCGTTGACTACTTTCGGCCGATATTTATAGTCGGGGGATTGGGTTAAAAGAAAAAAGGATGCCCCGATTTGCTCGAAACATCCTTTCCTGTGGTACGCTCTCAGGGATTCGAACCCTGGACCCACTGATTAAGAGTCAGTTGCTCTACCAGCTGAGCTAAGAACGCATGGTTCATTTCTCAAATGCG
>JAFXDL010000033.1 GCA_017516265.1 Bacteroidaceae bacterium | reverse complement strand
TTTGACTTCGACAAAATGGCAGAAATGGAGGGAGTCACCTCGGTACACATCTCCAAGGCGATGTTCAGACTGCTGTCCGGCATGGGCATCAAGGCTGATGGCATCGACCTGCAAAGTGTCATGCCCAAATTGGAAAGCCTCCAAATCATCACTTGCGAGAAGCCGGAAATAATACCTTTATTAAAGAAGGAAGCAGAAGCTTTCTCTACCAAAGAGGGCTACGAGGAACTGATGCGGGTGAAGGAAGATGACTCGCACACCATCATCCTGCAAAAACAGCATGAGGACAAGCCCAATGAATATGTATTGGTAAACATCGAAGGGAATGAGGATTTCAACCTCATCCTGATGAAGGGAACGCTGACATTGGAAGAACTACAGCAAATGATGGGGGAGGAATAGGATTACTTCGAACTTGGGAAAGCAGACTTCCCTAATCTGAAGTCTATCAAAGTAGCGTTGGTGTGCAATACAAGCCACTCTGCCCAAGCCGACGGGGATGCCTGCCATGACCATGATGTCATCGGCCCTGCATCGAATATGCGGATTTCACTGCTATCGGCATTGGAAAGAGTAACCGAAATATCCTGTTCGTAGCTGAGCGTATAGGCATACTTTGTCAGCTCCGGGACATCATCTTTGCGATCCATACGCACGATACATACAAATGTGTCAGGGGCTTCTTCCAACGAAAGAGGAGCGGCCGCATAGGTCCATTCACTACCCTTCAACGTGTCAATGTGTTGCTGGCCAGTCAGGTCCATGTAACCAATAAGGAAATGATAGAAATCTCTGACATCATCGCTTGCAGAGAAGGTGTAATTGACTTGGAAACTTGTAAATTCCACAACTTCCTCTTCCTTGTCCTCAGGAATCTCTTCACTGATAACGATACGCTCTTCATCGTTGTCGCAAGCAATGAGAGAGAGAGTAGCAAAGGCTGCAAAAATGAATTTCTTCATAATCTGTTTCTTATGTGATAAATGTTTTGGCACGGATTACACGGATTAACACGGAGTCTTATCATAATCCGTGTAATCCGCGTAATCCGTGCCTAGTTTTATTACTTCGTCTGCAACTTTGTCTTCACAGTCTTGAAGTCGTCGCACTCAGTAATAAGAGTAATCTGTCCGGGAGTCTGACCGGCACGAAGGATGACGAGAGCCGAACCGTGGAAGAGGTCACGCTCGGGCACTGCATGAAGTTCGTGAGAAACGATGTTACCATTATCTACTGCTACAATAGTGGCATCACCTTCCACGCGGAAACGGAGATGGCTGTTCACATCGGGTACACGACGTCCCTTACTGTCAACAGCATATACGCGCAAGTGCTGGAGATCCATGCCGTCAGCCTTCCAGTTGCTGTTATCGGGCTCTACAACAAGTTTCTTTACCTTACCTGTTGTCTCAATACGATGACGGGCAATCACTTTACCATCCTTATAAGCACGTGCTTCCAAATAACCAGGAGCATATTTCACCCCGTTCCAACGGATGCGGTTGCGGTCGCGGCCCTCTGTATTCTTTTTCTTTCCGAGACTCTTTCCGTTCATCACCAGTTCCACCTCGTCGGCATTGGTATAGGTGAAGAGTGAAAGCTCTTCATCGGCCTTGTGGTTCCAGTGGTCGTTCATGCGTGCCACACCTGTCTGCACACCGTTCCACATACGGTCTTCTTCGCTTTCCACAATACCAATGTGCACCAACGGCTCATCACTAAAGAAACTCTTCAGGTGTAAGCAATGGGTTTGGGTTGGAGGGAAATGTCGAACACACCCTGTGCCCATCCCTTGGCAGGCCATCCGCCACTTTCGCCCAAATAGTCAATTTGTCCCCAATATGCCAGACCGATAACTTTGTCGAGATCCATCTCAAAGAAGTTGGGTCCCATGTTGCTGGTGTTGGCTTCGCTCTGGTAGAACATCATGTGAGGGAAGTTCTTGCTGTCACCAGGGAAATACATGTAGCGATAGTTGTACGAAGCAATGTCCGTCTCGTGTACAAGGGGAGCTGGCAGTGAATCGGTATCCATGTGACGACCACGGGGGTGCATGGCTACGGTAACAAGGCGTGTGCTGTCATAGCGCTTCAGCAACTCGCGCTGCATACGATAGGGAGTCACACCCCAGTCGGCATGAGGAATGTGCCAATAAGTCTGTAACTCATTACCCAAGCTCCAGAACACCACTGAGGGATGATTGCGGTCGCGCTTGATCCATTCGGGGATATCCTTCTGCCACAGCAATGCCCAAGGGGCACGGCCACCACAATACTGGTCGAGCCACTTGTCATAGAGTTCATCTACGACCAAAATACCATATTGGTCACACAAATTCATGAAATCCACGCTATAGGGATTGTGAGAGGTACGGATGTGGTTCACACCAAATTCTTTGAGTTGTTGGATACGCTTCTCGATAGCACGTGGATAGGCTGCTGAACCAAGGGCGCCCAACGAATGGTGGTTGGCAATACCCTTCAAGAGAACCTTCTTGCCATTGAGTTTCATACCAAATGCGGGAGAGAACTCAACAGAACGTACACCAAAACGCTCTGTCACCTGGTCTGCCATCTTACCATCGGCATGGAATACAGTCACCTGAGCGGTGTAAAGATGAGGGTTCTCGCAATCCCACAGTTTAGGATTCTGCAACTTGATGTCATCAAACTTATACTCATAAGTGCTTTGGCGACGCTTGAATTCCTGCATCTTGCGGGCCACTTCGTTACCTTCGGCATCGGTAATGACAACTTCGGCTTTTACTGCCTGCTTGTTGTAACAAGCCACTTCGGCCTGAACAGAGACAACAGCCTCAGCTTCTGAAACTTGGGGAGTGGCAATGTAAAGGGGATGACGCATCAGATAGACTTTAGGATCAGTAATGACCACATCCACATCACGGAAAAGTCCACCACCCGTGTACCAACGTGAGTTATTGGGTTCGCGTGTGTCAGCTTTCACGGCCAATACATTAGGCTCACCATATTTCAGCAATTTGGTAATATCGATTTCAAATCCCACGTAGCCATAGTCGGTTCCTCCAACAAGTTTTCCATTAAGGAATACATCGCCCACGTACATGATTCCTTCGAAATCCAGAACCACACGCTTGCCTTTCCATGCCTCATCGGGTGTAAAGGTCTTACGGTACCAGCCGATTCCCATTTCCTTGAATCCACGGCTACTGAGGCGGCTACGGATATTGGCTCCCGGGTCGCTGTTATCGGCCCGCTCACTGGCATCAGGAGCCACCCAAGGCTGTTCAATCTGGAAATCGTGAGGCACATTCACTGTGCGCCACTGGCTGTCATCGAACTGCGGTTGCTCTGCACCGGACACATTGCCCAGTACAAAACGCCAACCATAATTAAAGCTCTCGATTTTTCGTCCTTCTGCGGAAACATCCATGGCGAACGCCAACAATAGCGCTGCCATAGTCAATAATAGTTTTTTCATTGATCGTATTTAATGCATTTATTATCTTACCAGATCCTGCGGATATTCAGCCGGCATCTCTACACGACGCCATGTTTCGTAATACCATGCGTCAATAATGTTACCTTGAGTATCTTCCTTAACAAAGAACTTCACGGACATGATGTTCCCATTCTCGCTAAGTGTAAATTGCAAATCATTGTCCTGCCCTTCGAGCATAGGCAAATGGATGTTCTTTTTCACACTTTCGCGAAGCACATTATTCTTCACCTTATAGGTTCCAACACCTGTAATGATGGCTCCCCGACCAGGTATAACTGTAAAATTAGTAATGTGTCCGTCTTCCGTAAGAATCTTGAAAGTGTTTCCTGCACGCAACGTACCTGGCGAATCCTGACTGCCCGAAACATAGAAGCACATCTGCCAGATTCCTTCCAATTTTGCACGTTTCTGTCCCATAGCAACTGTTGCTGACATGCTGAGCAATGCCACAAGCAAAGTAAATAAGAATGTTCTTTTCATAATTGGTATAATTTTTAAGTTAATGCCTTTTGTCGTTTACAAAAGTATCTATTTTTAGTGAGAATGCAAATCTTTTAAGCCGAATCTTTACCTAAAGAGACAAAAAAACTCATTCTTTCCCTCTTTTTGAGGTAAAGAATGAGTTTTTACTTTTATAGTCTGCATCATTTCGGCCGTACAAACACCCTGTCCTTTAGAACTCGGCATTACGCGGTGTACGGGGGAAAGGAATGACATCGCGGATGTTGGTCATACCCGTCACGAACAGCAACAAGCGTTCAAAACCAAGTCCGAAACCTGCATGGGGACAAGTTCCGTACTTACGGGTATCAAGATACCACCACATGTCCTTCATCGGAATGTTCAATTCGTTGATGCGTGTCATCAGTTTGTCATGACTCTCCTCGCGCACGCTACCTCCGATAATCTCTCCGATTTGTGGGAAAAGGACATCGGTACCCTGCACGGTCTTTCCGTCTTCGTTCTGCTTCATGTAGAAGGCTTTGATTTCCTTCGGATAATCAGTCATGATAACGGGCTTTTGGAAATGCTCTTCCACCAAGTAGCGCTCGTGCTCGCTGGCAAGGTCGCATCCCCAATATACGGGAAACTCGAACTTGCGTCCTTTGGCAATGGCTTCTTCCAGAATCTTGATACCTTCCGTATAGGGCAGACGTACAAAGTCTGCCTTCACTACACTCTGCAAACGTTCGATGAGTCCCTTGTCAACCATTTTGTTGAGGAATGCCAAATCGTCCTGACAGTTCTCAAGTGCCCAATTAACGCAGTACTTGATAAACTCTTCCTCCAGATCCATCAATTCCTTCAGGTCTGCAAAAGCCACCTCCGGTTCAACCATCCAGAATTCGGCCAAGTGTCGAGGGGTATTGGAGTTTTCTGCACGGAAAGTAGGACCAAATGTATAAATGGCTCCCATAGCCGTAGCAGCCAACTCACCTTCCAACTGGCCTGAGACTGTAAGGCTGGCCTGCTTGCCAAAGAAATCGTCATCATAGATGATGGAACCATTCTCATCCTTCTTCAGGTCATAGAGGTTCATGGTTGTCACCTGGAACATCTGGCCGGCTCCTTCACAGTCTGAGGCTGTGATGATAGGAGCGTTGAAATAGAAGAATCCCTTCTGATGGAAGAAATTGTGGATGGCCATGGCCATGTTGTGACGGATGCGATAAACAGCACCGAACGTATTGGTACGGGGACGCAAGTGGGCTATCTCACGCAAAAACTCCATGGAGTGCCCCTTCTTCTGGAGAGGATAAGTGTTGTCGCAAGTTCCTAACACCTCAATCTCACGAGCTTGGATTTCTGCAGCCTGTCCTGAGCCTACAGACTCCACCAGTTCGCCGTTCACACTCAAGCAGGCACCTGTGGTTATCTGCTTCAGCATCTCTTCGTCGAAGTTTGCCACATCAACCACAATCTGTACGTTGTTGATGGTCGAACCGTCATTCAACGCGATGAAGTTCACCTGCTTGCTACCACGGCGGGTACGCACCCACCCTTTCACGTTGACCATTGCACCAAAGTCTGTACGCTTCAGCAGGTCAACTATCTTTGTTCTGCAAATATTTTCCATATTGTTATTTCTCTCTTTTTTGTTCTTTGATTATGCAAAAGCACCGATGCGCAGCATGTTCACCTCAGCTTCGGTCAGGAAGCGCCAGTCGCCACGACGGACACCCTTCTTGGTCAATCCGGCAAAGGATACACGATCGAGTTTGGTCACCTTATATCCCAACGATTCGAAGATACGACGCACGATACGGTTCTTTCCTGAGTGAATCTCAATGCCCACCTGCTTTTTGTCTGTTTCATGAGCATAGCTGATGGCATCGGCATGAATCTCGCCATCCTCCAATGTGATGCCTGCAGCAATCTGGTCAAGATCAGCCTTGGTCACATTCTTGTCACAATACACATGATAGATCTTTTTCTTCAAGAACTTGGGATGTGTCAGTTTAGAAGCCAAATCACCATCATTGGTCAACAGCAACACTCCTGTAGTATTGCGGTCCAAACGGCCAACGGGATAGATACGCTCGGCACAAGCACCTTTCACCAAGTCCATCACAGTCTTACGTTCCTGAGGATCATCAGAAGTGGTCACACAATCTTTCGGCTTGTTCAGCAAGATATAGACCTTACGCTCTGCACTCACCTGCTGGTCATGAAACTTGATGACATCCGAGCGCTTGACCTTGGTGCCCAGTTCTGTCACGATTTCACCATTAACAGAAACCACTCCTGCTGTGATGAATTCATCAGCCTCGCGACGTGAACAGATACCAGCATTGGCCAGGAACTTGTTCAAGCGGATCGGTTCGTTCGGGTCGGCCAAAATCTCTTTGTATTCAATTTGCTTCTTCTTGCTATATTTTGCATTGGGATTGTAACCAGGGGTACGCTGACGCATGCCTCCCTGTTGGGGACGACCACCACCGTTGCCAAATCCACCCGGACGACGCTGTTGCGGACGTGCCTGGCCATAACCGCCATTATTGAAGCGGGGACGCTCTTCCATATTATTATAACCGCCACCATTGCCATTGAAACGGGGACGTTGGGGACGATCGCCATACGAAGGACGATTGTTATTGTAAGAAGACGGACGGAAGGGACGACCCTCAGCTGCTCCATCCTGACGATAATTGTTGTCATACGGACGCTGGGGACGCTGATAGCGTGGAGCATATCCTCCCTCTGCATTATTTCCATTCACACGGGTAAAACGGGGACGTCCTTCACCACTGGCATTTTCTGTCGAACGGGTGATACGAGGACGTTGGGGACGCTCAGTACGGTTGCCGAAACTGCTCATACGGCTGCTATAGCCTCCAGAACGAAACTGACGTTGGCTACCTTCCTCACGATTGTAGCTGTTGTAACTGTTGAATCGGTTCTCACGGTTATACCCTCTGTTGTAACCATCATTTGCGCCTTCCTGATTCTCATCAGAACCATTGCGCCATTTTTCATTATCTGTTATCATTTCTCAAATTTTATTTTGTTAAACTTTTGCCCTCTCGGGCATCTTGTTATCTGTATTTCTATGTTTTTTCCTTATTTATCCAAGACTGAGAATCCTTATACTCCCGTATAAGTACGCGGAGTTATAACTCTCAATTCCTTTTTAACGTCTTCGCTGACATTTAGTTCTTCAATGAACGTTTTTATTGACTCCTCGGTTATCGCCTGATTCGTACGAGTCAGAGCCTTCAATGCTTCATAAGGATTAGGATAAGCCTCACGGCGCAAGACTGTCTGGATAGCTTCAGCCACCACACTCCAACAATTGTCAAGGTCGCGATAAATGGCAGTCTCATTCAGCAACAATTTACGGAGTCCCTTCAAAGTGCTTTGGACTGCAATCACGACATGTCCGAAAGGAACACCCACATTACGCAACACGGTAGAGTCCGTCAAGTCGCGTTGCAAACGTGAAACGGGCAATTTGGAAGAAAGATGTTCCAAGATGGCATTAGCCACACCCAAGTTTCCTTCAGAGTTTTCAAAGTCAATGGGGTTCACCTTGTGGGGCATAGCACTTGAACCCACCTCACCTGCCTTGATCTTCTGTTTGAAGTACTCCATAGAGATATACTGCCAGAAGTCGCGGTTCATGTCTATCATGATGGTGTTGATACGCTTCATCGTATCAAAGATAGCACCCAAGTTGTCATAGTTCGATATCTGAGTAGTATATTCCTCGCGCTCCAGTCCCAGTTTCTCTGCCACAAAACGGTTTCCGAATGCCTTCCAATCATACTCGGGATAAGCCACATGATGAGCATTATAGTTACCTGTAGCGCCACCGAACTTTGCTGTCAGCGGACAAGCCTTCAGTACAGCCAACTGCTTCTCCAAGCGATAGACAAACACCATCACTTCCTTACCCAGACGGGTAGGCGATGCGGGCTGTCCGTGCGTCTTGGCCAGCATCGGAATCTCTTTCCACTCCTCTGCATAAGTCTTTAACTGAGTCACCAGTTCATCCATCAGCGGATAATACACATCATTCAACGCCTCCTTGATGGACAAGGGCACCGAAGTATTGTTGATATCCTGTGAAGTGAGACCAAAGTGGATAAACTCCTTGTAAGCATCCAGTCCGCCCAACTTGTCAAACTGTTCCTTGATGAAATACTCCACAGCCTTCACATCGTGATTTGTCACACTCTCAATCTCTTTAATGCGTGCAGCATCTGCTTCTGAGAAATTGCGATAGATGTTACGCAATGCCTCGAACAAGCTGGCATCAAATCCCTTCAACTGCGGCAAAGGAAGTTCACACAAGGTTATGAAATATTCGATTTCCACTTGCACTCTGTACTTAATCAGTGCAAATTCAGAAAAATAAGAGGCCAAGGCTCCCGCCTTCCCTCTATAGCGGCCATCAATAGGCGATATGGCCGTAAGAATGTCGAGCTCCATAAAATATATCAATGATAATTATCAGGCTGCAAAGGTACTGCTTTTTATTGAAATACAGTGTCCCGTCCTGCTTTTTTTTCAAAACAGCCATAAAGTATGTCCCTAAAAGTAGAATTCGACATACTGTCTTTCAGATTCCATTCGCCCCCGCCTACATCATCTCTCCCGGATTGCCAGCAAAAAGACTGTCGGCAAAGATGCGTGCGGCATAACTTTCAGGAATAAAAATCTTCTGGATGCTCATGGCACGCAAGATGGAAAGATGCGTCTGGTCCAATGCACGGGCATAAATCTTGTTGACCGACAGTTCCTTTAAAGCTGCAACAGCCCGCAAAGAGTGATCCATGCTTTGTCCGATTGCCACAATGGCACAGTCAATCTCGTCCAACGGAAGTTCCTTCAGTGCTACACGCTCGGTAGCATCCATAATATAGGCCACCGAGATGCGGTCCTTCACCTCCTCAACACGGTGTTCGTCACTATCCACACCTATCACATCATGCCCTTTGTCTGTCAATGCTTCGGCAAGTGTCTTTCCAAAGCAACCCAATCCAATAATCAAACATTTCATACTGCAATATTCATCACTTAGTTAATAATTACATTCCCTTTGGGATAGCGGAACTTGCGGTTTCCCCGCTGTCGGGTCATGCTCATAAGTACCGTTATCAGTCCCACACGCCCGACAAACATCAGTACAATAACCAACAGTTTGCTCGCATTCCCTAACAGAGGGGTCACATTCAGGCTTGCGCCCACCGTGCTATAGGCCGAAACGACCTCGAACAGCAGACCTTTTGGCGATATTCCGGGTTCAAGAAGAAGCAATGCGGCAAACGAAAAAAGTATCGTCACAATCGAGCCAAAGACTACAGCCGATGCACGACTGACCGAATCGGGCGTAATCTCACGTCTGAACAGCACAACAGCATTCTCGCCACGGATGACTGCACGGATATTGGCCAGTGCCACAGCAAACGTGTTCACCTTGATTCCTCCGGCCGTTGACTGGGATGCTCCTCCTATCCACATCAGGAAAAGATAGACAATGACGGACAACAAAGAAAAGTGGGCCAAATCGACACTGTTGAACCCTGCCGTCCGCGGCACAACTGCCGTGAAGAAGGATTGGACAAGCCGCTCTCCGATTGGCATTCCGGCAAAAGCTCCGTTCCACTCCAGCAGGGTAATCAACAATGTTCCACCTGTCAGCAAGAAAACTGTAGAGACTAGCACAATCTTCGTATTGATGTTTGTCAGATGGATATAGCGCGGGCGGGGTTGCTCCTCCGATTTCTTCCATAGGAATTTGCGCAAAGAGTAGGCTGCAACCCTTCTGAAATTCATCAGAATGGGAAATCCGATTCCGCCCAATATGACCAGTATCGAAATTATGAAGAAAAACGAATTGTGCCCATACAAGATGTTCTCATTCCCCAAATTGCCCGTAAGAGTTGAAAAACCAGCATTGCAAAAGGCAGAGATGGCATGGAAGACGGAAAAGAACAGTTCTTCATGCAATGTCATTCCCATCGTGTCATGAATACTGAACCAAATGCAGCAGGCACCCAGCAATTCGATAGAAAAAGTAAATCCTAATATATATAATAAAGTAGAGATAAGAGAACTGAATGTCTCTGACCCAATCATGTCGCGTAAGGCGAATTGGTTGTACAATCCTGTCCCACCCATGAAGAACATGGCGAAGAAACTGGTGATGGTCATCACTCCCAAACCTCCTATCTGAATGAGTAAAGCAATGACAATCTGCCCCTCCACTGAAAACGTCTGGGCTACATCCACCGTAGAAAGTCCTGTCACACACACGGCACTGGTGGAGACAAACAGGGCATCGACAAGCGACAAGCGAATGTGCTCGTGTGTGGAACGTGGCAATAGCAACAAAAGGGTACCGAAAAGGACTATCACGGCAAAACAAGCAGCCATCAGCAGGGCCGGATTGGTCTTTTTGTTGATAAAGCTCACTACCCCCTTGGAGATTTCCAACGAAGCAAACAGTACCAGTACGCCTATCCGCAAGAACTTGTTGGAAGAGACATCCCATAACCATGCCCACGCATGATTGCTCACTGGGGGAACGAAGATTTCAGACACGGCAGTCAGTGCAAGCAATCCTCCCAATAGGGCTGTCATAAAAGCCGTTTTGCGATTAATCCGCGACCAATCAAAAAGCAGACGGATTGTATAGGACACAAAATATATCCACCATGCATAGGCGTAAACACGTTGGACTATCGCCATCTCCAATTCATCAAGCACAAAGCCGTAGTCAACGACTACAGCCCCAATCGTCACGATGGAGACCAGAAACATGAACATCCGTACCCACATGAACAGAATGGCACGCACTGATGGGGATAATATGTCTGAGAAAAACGTTTTTATCATAATGCCGCAAAGTTATTCATAATAACCACAGATTCTTTATAAAAACGATTTTATTGTAAAAGATTAACAAAAAGAAATGCAGTTTCATCTCACAAAGACATGGAAACAGGCATAAAGATTACGACCGATTCCAAAGAAAAATAAACATATATTCTCCTGATTTCAACTAAAAAGCGAAAGAACCATATAGGCAAACACATCCATGGGATGAATGGCATACAGATACGGGCTCAATCGCCCTTAACTCCCTCCTATCCCCATGAAGGTCTGACAAAGTACTGATTGGGCATCTGACGAAGTACTGATTGAGCTCCTAACGAAGTACTGATTGAGCACCTAACGAAGCACTGATTGAGCACCTAATGAAGCACTGATTGAGCACCTAATGAAGCACTGATTGGGAAGGCAACGGAGCACTGCTTATTATATAAGGGTACGCGCGTACCTTTTTATTTATATCTGCTTTTTTAATTAGTCCCATTTGACCCATTAGCCCCATCAGAGAATGGAAAAGAGAATGAGAAAGAGCCTGGGAATGCCATGCCAATGCCAATGGGAAGCCGCACACAAAAAAAGTCCCGCACCGGATTGCTCCGGAACAGGACTCTCTCTAAAACGGCAGCGACCTACTCTCCCACCTTGGCAGTACCATCGGCGCGGTCGGGCTTAACTTCTCTGTTCGGAATGGGAAGAGGTGGAACCCCGACGCTATAGC
>JAFXDL010000032.1 GCA_017516265.1 Bacteroidaceae bacterium | reverse complement strand
TTATGCATTCTGACTACATCTACTGAACATCCCAACAACGATTCGAGAAAACGTTTCAACCGCACCAACAAATAAGCACTCGGTTCCATTTCCACACATACATCCACATCGCTGCCATCCCGTTGTTCGTCACGCGAAACAGAACCGAACAGGCGGAGCGAACGGATACCAAACATTTGCTTCAGTTCAATGGTATGAGCCGTAATCAGTTGGATATATTCAGCTTTTGTTTTCATTTAAATGCTTTTCGTTATTTATCAGATGCAAAAGTATATATTCTCAAGGAGAAATACAAAAGATTGAATAAATTTCTTGATATAAAAAAGGAATCAACCGTCAAGCCTATTCATCACCTAATCGCCATTCCCACTTTTTCTCCCATCCGTCTGACATTCTCACGCGCCACATCAGGACGCATGGCAAGGTGGAGAGGAAGCCCCTCAGCGTTGATGGAAAGAATGGAGGAGAAACCACTCTGCGACAATTCGGGAGACTGTTCAACGGAGCCGCCGATAGCAATGACAGGGATACCTTGACGAGTGGCAGCTTTCAGCACACCTACAGGAGCTTTTCCCATCAATGTCTGACGGTCAATGCGGCCTTCACCCGTCACTACGAGGTCGCACCCTTTGAGAAGTTCATCAAAATGGAGGGCATCGAGCACCAGTTCTACTCCCCAACAAAGGGAAGCTCCCAAGAATGCGCTGAAGGCTCCGCCCAGGCCACCGGCAGCACCGGCCCCGGGGAGGCCAACCACATCTACCTTATTATATTGTCTAATGACTTCTGCAAAATGATGCATCCCTCTGTCGAGACGCTCGACCATCTGCTTGTCGGCACCTTTCTGAGGAGCGAAGATATGGGCAGCTCCCAGAGAACCACAGAAGGGATTGGCGACATCGCAAGCTACGCAGATTTCGACTGATTTCAGTGCAGGGAGAATACAGGACGAGTCGATGGACACTATCCGTCCAAGGGATTCACCGCATCCGTCGAGAGACTTTCCTTCGGCATCAAGGAAACGGAAACCAAGGGCGCTGAGCATCCCTGTGCCGGCATCGTTCGTAGCACTTCCACCAATGCCTATGAGCAACTTACGACACCCTCTTTTCAACGCATCGGCTATCAGTTGGCCAGTACCATAAGTGGAGGTTTTCAAGGGGGTACGTTCTTCTTCCTTCAATAAAGTCAGCCCACTGGCCGAAGCCATTTCGATGATGGCCGTACGTCCGTCGTCAACCACTCCGTAGCGTGCACGAATGGGACGCATCAGCGGGTCGGCCACCTCCACTTCCATCCATTCGCCACCGAGGGTACTGACCAGTGCTTCGGCGGTTCCTTCGCCACCATCGGCCAAGCACACTTTCTTCACCGTGCAATCGGGAAGCACGCTACATACTCCCTCCTCGAAAGCATCGGCCACCTCGTGCGAAGTGAGCGAACCTTTGAAGGAGTCGAAAGCAAGAAGAAGGGTTTTCATCCCATCGCCTCCTCCAACTCCATTGAAGTGGTTTCCCACTCCTCAACAACGGCGTCAAGTTGTTTTTTCAATGCGGTATGTTTCTCATAAAGCGTCATATCAGCCGCACCTTCGGGCGTAGCCATCTGCTCCTCAAGGGCGGCAATGTCGGCCTCCAGTTTCTCTATGCGGGCTTCACAATCGGCCACAGACTTCTCCAAACGACGGATGAGTTTCTGTTGCTCCTTCTGTTGCTCGTAGGTCAGAGCACCTCTGGTCCCTTCAATTCCCCCCGAAGGGGAGTTTGTTGACACCTTGGCACTTCTCAATTCTCCCCCTTTGGGGGAGTTAGAGGGGGCTCCCAACTTGTCGAGCGAATCAATGCGCTTTTTCTGAAGGAAATCATAGATGCCGCCCAGATGTTCGCGCACCTGTCCGCCACCGAATTCATACACCTTGGTGACAAGACCATCAAGGAACTCACGGTCGTGACTGACGACGATCACCGTACCATCAAACTCGCGGATGGCCTCCTTCAGCACATCCTTCGAACGCATGTCGAGGTGGTTGGTCGGCTCGTCGAGGATAAGCAGATTGACAGGTTCAAGAAGGAGGCGTATCATAGCCAACCGGCTACGTTCACCACCGGAAAGCACTTTCACCTTCTTCTCAATCGCTTCGCCACCAAACATGAATGCGCCCAGGATGTCCTTGATGCGTGTACGGATATCACCCACGGCCACGCGGTCAATCGTGTCGAACACTGTCAGATTCTCGTCCAGCAATTGTGCCTGGTTTTGTGCAAAATAGCCTATCTGTATGTTGTGTCCAATCTTCAGGCTGCCGTCAAAGGGAATTTCTCCCATGATACATTTGACAAGGGTGGATTTTCCCTCACCGTTCTTTCCTACGAAAGCCACCTTCTCGCCACGCTTGATGGTGAGGTTGACGTGGGAGAAAACGAGATGGGCGGACCCTACACATCCCTCCCTGTGAGGGAGGGGGGTAGAGATGTTCTGACTATCTTCAAGTCCTCCCTCACAGGGAGGATTTAGGTGGGTCCGTTCGTACACTTTCTCTACCTCCTCGCAAATGACGGGATAGTCACCACTACGTTGGGCTGGCGGGAACTTCAGACGGAGGGCAGAGTTATCGACCTCATCCACTTCGATGGGGATAATCTTCTCCAACTGCTTGATGCGGCTCTGCACCTGCACAGCCTTAGTGGGTTTGTAGCGGAAACGTTCGATGAAGTCTTTCGTCTCCTGAATCTCCTTCTGTTGGTTTTCGTAAGCACGGAGTTGCTGTTCGCGCCGCTCAGCACGGAGTTGCATGAACTCGTCGTACTTCACCCGGTAGTCATAGATGCGCCCACAAGAAATCTCAATGGTACGGGTGGTGACATTGTTGATGAAGGCACGGTCGTGGCTCACCAGCACCACAGCGTTGCACCGCGTAGCCAGGAAATTTTCAAGCCATTGGATACTCTCGATATCAAGGTGGTTGGTCGGCTCGTCAAGCAGAAGCACATCGGGACGGCGCAAAAGCAACTTGGCCAACTCGATACGCATACGCCATCCGCCCGAGAACTCCGATGTAGGACGGTCAAAATCTGTCCGCAAAAAGCCCAATCCCTGCAGAGTGCGTTCTATCTCGGCATGATAGTTGTTTCCACCCATCATCTGATAGTGCTCGTTGGCATGGGTGAACTTCTCTATCAAGGCCTGATACTCTTCACTTTCATAGTCGGTTCGCTCGGCCAACTGGTTGTTCATCTGCTCGATGCTTGCCTGCAATTCACTGATATGTTCAAAGGCTTGCTCGGCCTCCTCCAACACCGTACGCGAATCGCTGAGTACCATCACCTGTGGCAGGTATCCCACCGAAATATCCTTCGGTACAGCCACGTTGCCTCCTGTGGGCGATTGCAAACCGGCCAATATCTTCAAGAGGGTACTTTTACCTGCACCGTTCTTACCTACCAGAGCTATACGGTCTTTCTTGTTGACCACAAACGTCACATCCGCAAACAACGGCTTGGCGGCAAACTCCACCTGCAAATTCTCTACTGAAATCAAAACGCTATTCCTTTATATAATTAATGTATAATGCTGCAAAGGTACACCTTTTCATGCAAATAAGCAAACAAAACCAAGAGATGTAAACGCACACAACAAACTTGTATATTTATTCAAAATGACACTAAAACCTGCTCTTTTATTTAAAAAGTGTTATAAAAATAACTTTTTCTGTAGCTTTTCTTGCACATTTCCTCAGATGCCCTTATCTTTGTATCGTGTTTTTCATAGTATTAGATTTAAGGTTACAAAGGTTGGGTCAAAGCGTTGACCCTTTTTTTATATCTATACGTGAGACTCACCCTGTCAACTATCCTTTTGTCACTCATTTCTTCTCCAGTTTATACAATTTGTCACTGGGACGAACCTTCGAAGGCACTTTGATGGAGATATGTTCGCCCTTATGAGCCGTCTGGACGGGTTTGAGGTCGTAGCGTATTTCGTCGAGGTCAATGAAGATGGCACCCGTCGTAGGACCGGTGATCAGCAATTTGTCACCCACGGATATTTCCGATGCTTCGATAAGGAATTCGGCCACACCGATGTTGCTGAAGTACTTGATGCCCTTGCCCACATACACCTTGCGCTCCGTAGCTTCCGAACCGTAGGTCTTGCTCCATTCACCAAGGCGCTGTCCCAGGTAGTAGCCATCCCAGAAACCACGGTTGAACACGGTCTTCAACCGTTCATCCCAAGCATCCTTCTTCTCCTCGGTGAGGGTTCCGTCCAGATAACTCTGGATTGCCTCCTTGTAGCAACTCACCACGGTGTGCACATACTCGGGACCTCGGGCACGTCCCTCAATCTTGAACACCCGCACACCAGCCTCCATCATCTTGTCCATGAAGCGGATGGTCTTCAGGTCCTTGGGCGACATGATGTACTTATTGTCCACCTCCAGTTCAATGTCACTCTCCTTGTCATGCACTATGTACGAACGGCGGCACACCTGCATACAGGCACCCCGATTGGCCGAATGGTTGAGGTTGTCAAGGCTCAAGTAGCACTTCCCACTGACGGCCATGCAGAGGGCACCGTGGCAAAACATCTCAATGCGCACCTGCTCACCCCGAGGACCACAGATGTTCTCCTTCTGTATCGTGCGGTATATCTCCGAAACCTGGTCGAGATTCAACTCGCGAGCCAACACCACCACATCAGCAAAGCGGGCATAAAACTTCAGCGCTTCGCTATTGCTGATGTTGAGTTGTGTACTCAAATGTACCTCCTGACCGATGCGGTTGCAATACTCCAACACAGCCACATCGGCAGCAATCACGGCCGAAATGCCAGCTTCCTTGGCGGCATCCACAATCTTTTGCATCAGGCAGATATCCTCGTCGTAGATGATGGTGTTCACCGTCAGGTAACTTTTCACACCATGTTCATTACAGATGGCAGCAATCTCGCGAAGGTCGTGAATGGTGAACGCGCTGGCCGAACGGGCACGCATATTCAGGTTCTCAATACCGAAGTAGATGGAGTCGGCACCGGCATGGATGGCCGCCATCAGCGACTCCCTGCTACCGGCCGGAGCCATTATTTCAAAGTCTTTCAATGTCAGCATAATTACCTATTATATCTTATAACGGGCGCAAAGTTAGGAAAAATATCAGAGTTTCTCCCCCTATTGGGCGCATAATCCGAATATTTTGCCTACTTTTGCCTCCTCAAAGAAAAGAAGGAAAGCATGAAGATACGCAATATAGACTTGGGCGAACGCCCCGTGGTGCTGGCACCGATGGAGGATGTCACCGACTTGGGCTTCCGTTTGATGTGTAAAGAGTTTGGTGCCGCCATGGTATATTCTGAGTTTGCCAGCGCCGATGCATTGGTACGTCTAGTGAACAAGACGATGCAGAAACTGGCCATCAGCCCCGACGAACGACCCGTAGCCATACAGATATACGGCAAGGAGGTAGAGCCGATGGTTGAGGCCGCCCGCATTGTGGTGGAGCAAGCACATCCCGACGTGCTCGACCTGAACTTCGGATGCCCCGTCAAACGTGTGGCAGGCAAAGGTGCCGGAGCGGGCATGCTTCAGAATGTGCCACAGATGCTGGCCATCACCCGTGCCGTGGTGGATGCGGTAGATATCCCCGTGACGGTGAAGACCCGCCTCGGATGGGACAACGACCATCGCATCATTGTTGACCTGGCCGAACAACTTCAGGATTGCGGCATCGAGGCACTGACCATCCATGGCCGCACACGTAGCCAAATGTACACCGGCGAAGCCGACTGGACACTCATCGGCGAGGTAAAGAACAATCCCCGCATGCACATACCCATCATTGGCAACGGTGATGTCACCACCCCCCAACGTGCCCGCGAGTGTTTCGACCGCTACGGAGTGGATGCTGTCATGATTGGTCGCGCCAGCTTCGGCCGTCCTTGGATATTCAAGGAAGTGACACACTATCTGCAGACGGGCGAAGAACTTCCCCCACCCTCTTTTGAATGGAAAATGGACGTACTCCGTCAAGAAGTACTGCAGAGCGTTGCCCGTCTGGACGAATACCGCGGCATCCTCCATATCCGTCGCCACCTGGCCGCCACCCCTCTCTTCAAAGGACTACCCAACTTCCGCGACACACGCATCGCCATGCTCCGTGCCGACACAGTGGAGGAGCTGTTTGGCATCTTCGACAAGATAAAGGAAACATACTCACAAGAGTAATAAGACCTTTTCTCATGTCCTACGACTGATTGCAGACTTACCAAAAGCAAGGAAAACTTTGACAAATTGTCAAACTGTATATTTCCCTCACGAGAATCGCGTATTTCCGTCCGAAACGGATTTTGGGTGGAAATATGCGATTTTTGACGTAAAAATCCTATTTATTCTATTGGTATTCATACAGATACAGCAGAACATCTCAAGAAAAAGCTGTAATTCTACACTCCAATACCAGCCCTAAAACGACCAATTAGCAGAAAATGAAGATTCAAAAAGCTGCGTTTTTCCGTCCGACAGCTGTCGGACTGGAGACGAACAGCTGTCGGACTCCGGACGGACAGCTGTTCATAGGGCAGTCGGACAGCTGTCCGCCGACGGTCAAACAGCTGTTTGACTTCGGGCGAAGGGCTGCTTTGCCAATTTTTCTTACCGATTTGCGATTCCAGAAGGTGCGATTTGTACTAAAATGAAGGGCTATAAAGTAGAGAAAAAAACGCTATTTCTGTATAAATATGCAAAAGAACATCCCCGAATTGCATATTTATACGCAATTTGAAGAGGTTAGCTTCAATCTTGAATTGACATATTGCAAGCAAAAACCGCTTTCTTTAATTCCGAATGAACAAAAAACAGGGCGAAAACCGTAGCGCCATGCATTGGGAAACAAAAAAACGATTTCTATAATGGGAACAAAAGTAGTGTTTTTCCGGATAGTCTCCAAATTCTATCTTCTTTTTTTATGCTCCAATTTATACTTGATTTTGTACTTGAGGAGGAAATCAAGTATCTCCTTGAAAATGGCTTCTACTTCCCAGGTGACCATCATATCGGATAAGTGGCTGTTGTTGAATTTTGATTGGAAGGTATCGGGCAGTTCTGTCAGATTCACTCGCAACTTGCTGGCCAGCACCAGAGCTTCTTCTTTTTCCACTATTGCCTGACACCAACGGTTAGCACCGACTCCGGCATAATCCCAAGGGGCGAGGATGATCACAAAGTTCTTGTCATCATTAAATCCCACTGTGATGTCGGCGCCTATCTCCAAATCGTCATCAGAAGATGCGATGTGACGCTCAAACAACAAACTTTCATCTTTCATTTTTCATTAGGTATAAGAAAAAGAAAGCCACTCCCTCCAAAGAGGAAATGGCTCTCTATTATCGTTAAATATTCATATTCAATATTATACGAACCAACGAACGTAGCAGAAGTCCTGACGGTGAGGCAAGTTGACGTTCTTGGGGAACATACGGTATGCCACACGGAAGCTACCGCCATTGTCGAGGTGGTGCTTGCACTGGAAGGTGTAGAGGTTACCCTCGCGCTTAACCACTTCCATAGGCTCTACGCTATAAACGTGGTCCTTGCCTTCCTTGTCCTTGTAGATAGCCACGAGTTCGATACCGATAGCATCGTCCAAGCCCTTCTCATCTACTACGTGAGTGATGGTGTACTCCTTGCCAGTCTCGATAGAACCAGCAGCGATAGCCTCGTCCTTGCTGGATGATACAATCTCAATCTTGTCCCATACGGCAGCAACCTGCTCCTTCCATGCAGCGATTTCCTTAGCCTTGGCATTGTCATCAGCGCTGAGGTCGGCAAAACGGGCAGCCTCCTTGCAATAGAACTTGCTATAGTAGTCGTCCAACTGACGCTTCATGGTGTAGTGAGGAGCAACCTGAGAGATAGAGTTCTTGATGGTACGTACCCAGCCTTCGCTGTAACCCTTAGAGTTGCGAGCGTAGTAGAGAGGCAGGATTTCGTTCTCGAGCAAGCTGTAGATAGTGGCAGCGTCGAGCTGGTCCTGATGCTCCTGATTCTGGTATGTACGCTTCTCTGTCAACGCCCAACCGGCACCTTCGCGGTAGCCTTCGAGCCACCAACCGTCGAGTACAGAGAGGTTGACAACACCGTTCATCAATGCCTTCTCGCCAGAAGTACCTGATGCTTCGAGAGGACGAGTCGGAGTGTTCATCCAGATATCAACACCTGAAACAAGACGACGGGCAAGCTTCATGTCGTAGTTCTCGAGGAAGATAATCTTACCCAAGAATTCGGGACGACGTGAAATCTCATAAATCTTCTTGATGAGTCCCTGACCACCACCATCGTGGGGATGAGCCTTACCGGCAAAGAGGAACTGAACGGGATAGTTGGGGTTGTTTACAATCTTGGCCAAACGGTCGAGGTCGGTGAACAACAGGTGAGCACGCTTGTAAGTAGCGAAACGACGGGCAAAACCAATCAACAGGGCGTTGGGGTTGATTTTCTCCATCAGTGACACGATACGGCTGGGGTCTCCCTGGTTCTTCAACCAGTCTTCACGGAAGCTCTTGCGGATATAGTCGATGAGCTTGTTCTTCAGAGCCAGACGAGTGTTCCAGATTTCCTCATCGCTCACTTCGTAAATCTTCTCCCAAATCTTCTGGTTGCTCTGGTCGCCCATGAAAGCCTTGTCGAAGTGCTTGTTGTAGAGGTTCTCCACTCTGTTGCACTCCATGTGGGGAAGTGTACACCGTTGGTTACATAACCTACGTGAGACTCTTCAGGGAAATAGCCCTTCCAGATGCCAGAGAACATGCCCTTAGACACCTCTCCGTGCAACCAGCTCACACCGTTAACTTCCTGACAGGTGTTGCAAGCGAAAGTTGACATACAGAAACGTTCGCCCTTGTCACCCGGGTTGATACGACCCATATCCATGAACTCGTCCCAAGTGATACCCATCATCTGAGGATAACCGCTCATGTACTTGCCGAAGAGACCTTCGTCGAAGTAGTCGTGACCAGCGGGAACCGGAGTATGTACAGTATAGAGTGAAGAAGCACGAACCAACTCCATAGCCTGGTTGAAAGTAAGACCGCTCTTCACGTAGTCGCACAAACGCTGTACGTTGCAGAGTGCAGCGTGACCTTCGTTGCAATGGTAGATGTCCTTCTTGATACCCAACTTCTGGAGTGTGAGGATACCACCGATACCGAGCAGAATCTCCTGCTTCAAACGGTTTTCCCAGTCACCACCATAGAGGGCGTGAGTGATGCTCTTGTCGAAATCGCTGTTGAGTTCATTGTCAGTATCGAGCAAGTAGAGCTTGATACGACCCACGTTCACTGTCCATACGTAAGCGTGAACCTTGTAATCCATATAGGGAACCTCTACGATTACGGGGTTTCCATTGGCATCCAACGTACGCTCGATAGGGAGTGAACCAAAGTTCTGAGCCTCGTAGTTGGCCACCTGCTGGCCGTCCATAGAGAGCGACTGAGTGAAATATCCGAAACGATAGAGGAAACCAACTGCACACATGTCAACGTTGCTGTCAGAAGCCTCCTTCAAATAGTCACCGGCAAGGATACCGAGACCACCAGAGTAGATTTTCAAAACATGACTCAAACCGTACTCCATGCAGAAATAAGCTACAGAAGGACGCTCAGCATTGGGTTTGACATCCATGTAAGCACGGAACTTGGCATACACCTCATCGATGCGCTTGAGGATAGCCTTGTCAGCAGCCAGTTCAGCCAACTTGTCATAGCTCATGCGCTCCAACAGGAGAACAGGGTTCTGAGCTACCTCTTTCCACAATACGGGATCCAAATCACCAAACAAATCAGTTGCTTCGTGATTCCAAGCCCACCACATGTTACGTGCCAACTCTTCCAGCTTCTTCAATTCTGCCGGAATACTTGCTTTAACGGTAATCTCCTTCCAATTAGGAGTATTCGCGTTACTTGCCTTGATTTTCATAAATTTCTTGAATTAATTTATAAATAACGGTTCTGTTTAATTTTTCTATTCTCTAATTTTATCCGCATCACTTGAAACAGGAAAGAGAGTCTTTACTCCCCCACCCGCTTCTTTGCATTACGCAATGCGATGTCATATGCCTCGTAGTAATACTTGATGAAGTGTTTCCACAATGCTTTCTCTGCTACAGCAGCAGCATTCTTGCGTATCTTCTTCACCTCTGCATCTGTCTTGGCAGAAAACTCAACAATGGTGTCACGAATGACATCAGCCACTTCGGAATAGTTATAATCCGAACGGTGGATCACCTTCACGCCATCCTCAATCTGGCTGTACTGGCCATTCTTCAACGTATTGGCCCACAGTCCGAAACCGGCCAAGTCAGTGGTAATGGTAGGCACCTTGAAAGCCACACTTTCAAGTGGAGTATATCCCCACGGTTCATAATATGAGGGATAAACGGTCAAATCTTCACACAATACCACATCGTAATAATGCTTGTTGATGACACCATCAAATCCATCCAGATAACAAGGAACAAAGATGACCTTCACCTTGTCTTCCGCGCGATTGGCCATACCCAAATACTTCAACATATCGAGTACCTGGTCATGAGTCATATTGTGCAACCAATGAGTAATCAACGGACACTCCAGAGGAGTCGTATATTTTTCCTTACTGTTCAATCGTTCCAACAAGTCTTCACGGGGGTCACCCACCCAACTGGGAACATTCACGAATGCCAATACATTCTTCTTCAAATTCTTGTCGCGGTTCAAGCGGTTCAGAGCCTCCAAGAACACATTGATACCCTTATTCTTGAACTCATAACGTCCACTTGTACCTATAATAAGAGTCTCTTCATCCTTTAACTCCTGTCCCAACAGGCAGTTGGCCAGACGCAATTTCAGTTGGCGTGCCTTCTTGCGTTTGGCAGTATAGGAAGCACCTACGGGTACAAAATCATCTTCAAAGCCATTCATCAGCACCACGTCAACCGGTTTGTCCAACAGTTCGGCACACTCACGGGCTGTGATGTCACTCACCGTTGTGAAACAATCGACATGATGAGCCGTCTGTTTCTCTACCGAATGCTTCGACTGGATGTTCAGTTCGCCAGCCATCTGGTCGCCATTGTAGGCAAAGAGATAATCATAAAGGGGTTTGTTGTTTCCGGCAATACTACGGCCGATGGAAGTTGCATGAGTCGTAAAGATGGTAGCAATTTCGGGCACAGCCTTCTGCAGATAGAGGGCACCCATACCCGTCATCCACTCATGAGCCTGATAAACGACATTGGTATAGTCCGTCAGATTGAAACGGTAGAAACTTTCTACCACCTTGGCCGATGCATAAGAGAACATGGAAGCCTCATCATAATCGCCATAAGCATGGAGTGAATCAATCTGGAAATCATTCCACATGTCAGTGTATATCTGATTCTTCTGTGCAAAGAAGGGATTGAAATCAATCAAAATAACCAACGGTTTCCCTGGAATATTCCAACGCCCGGTACGCACCTGCAGACCATCTGCAATGGCTTGCTTTTTCCAGTCGGCAAACAATGCCTTATCTTCTATAAAAAGGGGATTTTCTTTGTCTTGCCAAAAATCAGGGCCTACAAATATGATTCTGTCAGTTAAAGCATCTTGTAACGTCTTCGCTCTCGTAGACAATACGGTGTAAATACCACCTACTTTATTGCAAACCTCCCAACTTGATTCAAAAATGTAATCTGGAGTTAGCATTTTCTTCGTCATTTCTTTTTATTTATACCTTAAATTAGTTACCGGTGCAAAGGTACGCATTTTTTAGCAGACAATCAGCTATTTGACTTTTTTTTTATCACAAACCACCAATAAAAAAGAAGAAACCGCCATCCCATCGCTGTTTGCGAAAAGGGAGGCGATTTCCTCTAAAAAATCAAATTGTTAGCGTTAACGCTCAATCTATGACATTATGCTACTGCAGGAAGAGTTCCGGCAATAAGGATCAATACGAGCAGACCCAAGATTGCATACAACTCGGGGAATACGGCGAGCACCATGGTAGTACCGAAGGCATTGTGACCACCACCGATGGCAGAAATACCGTTAGCACAAACCTTTGCCTGACGGATAGCTGAGAACAAAGCTACCAAGCCCAGAGCCAAGCCAGCACCAAAGATGGCTGAAGCAGCAAACATATCAATACCAGCATGAATCTTGGCATTCAACATGAAGAAGCCAACGAATCCGTACAATCCCTGTGAAGAGGGAAGAGCGGCCAATGCAATGTATGAACCACTGGCACTGGGGTTCTTCTTGTAAGCACCGATAGCGGCATTACCACAAATAGTCACTCCGTAGGCTGAACCTACACCAGAAAGGGCCACTGCAAGGGCCAATCCCAAATAAGCTAATACAATTTCCATAAAATGTTTTTTTGTTTTAATTATTATTATTTGATTTATTATTTTTATTTATCCTTGAATACTTTCACACGGAAAGGCGAATACTCCTTGCCACCACCTTCGAAGTCGGCATTCTTGAAGAACTCCACAAAGGTCAGTCGCATGGGGTGTACAAACGATGAAATCATACAGAGGGCAAAGTTGATGCCATGACCCAGCAACAGAATGATGAGCATAGGCAACCAACGGATGGCCCACGACATATCAGCTGTGAGGTCCATTGCCAACTGGTTGAACACACCACCCAACACACCACCTGTCAAGCCGAGAGCAAACAAGCGGATGTAGCTGAGCAGGTCACCCAACAGACCGGTAGCCATGCCATACGTATCCCACAGACCGGAACCGAAATTCATGATCACATTCTTGTCCGGTGAGTTGAAGAAGAAAATTCCCAATACGGAAACGCCCATCAACGCATAGAGCACATAGGTAACCAACACAGGCAATGCCACTCCACAGAAAGGCAGACCGAAGCAGGCTATGGCCGACAACAGAGCAACCACCCACGACATCTTACCTACTCCATACTTCCAACCATACAGCTTGGCAGCCTTCATACCGGCCATCACCATACCCAACAGAACCTGTATCAATCCGATAACCACAGAAATCACCATCATGGGTGAATAACCGAATATCGTGAAATTGGCATCGCTGATGAAGTAAGGCTTGATGGGGGCCAAGAATGCCCAATCTGCCTGATTGAGGTCGATACCCAAGAAGGAACCGGTGAGCGAACCACAAATGATGGTCATCACACCCAGGATTGCACCCAAGGTACCATACCCCTTCATGTCAGGGCTCAACTTCTTACGCAGAATCAGGCTGACAAACAAAATGATGAGTCCATAACCCGCATCACCCATGCACAATCCGAAGAAGAGCATGAAGAAGGGAGCAAAGAATGGAGTCGGATCAAGGTCGTGATACTTGGGCAACGAATACATGCGCAAGATAGGTTCGAACAGACGGCTGTACGAATCGTTCTTGATCTGTACCGGCACATCATCCTCCAGTTTCGGATCTTCCATCTCGTAGAACACATGGTTGTTCTCCAAGTACGCTACCACCTCTTCTGACTTCTCTTCGAGCGTCCATCCCACAATCAGTTTCACAGCATCACCAGCCACTGATTCGGTATTCAAGTGGACTTTAGACAACGAAATGTCGTTATCATTCTCCACCTGTCCGGCCAAGAGGCTGCCGCGTTGTTCCACATTCAGTTGGTAGAGATACTTGCGCACATCCTGCAATTGCTTTTCCAGTCCCTCCTTTTCCTTATTATAATAAGAGAGTGATTCGGACGGCAACTGCAATTTCTCAGCTGCAATGTCAGGCGTATCGGTAGAGAAGGTCACAAAGTATGACTTCCCGCTTGCCTCGCTGATAATCTGTGCAAAATACTCATCATTCCATTCGGCCTTGAACATCTTGCTCGGGCAACTATAGAAATTGACCTGATAACCGGCGGTCGAAAGACGTCCCACTGATGCCCAGTCAAAGTCGCCCCACGGCAACAGGCTCTCTATGGCCTTATCCACATTGTCAATGCGGTGCTTCAGTTTGTTCTCTTCATCCAATTTGGCTTCCACCTCATTTATCAGAGTCAGCCCTTTGGAAGCATCTGCCGGTTGGCTTTGGCCCTTCACATCGAATGTATAAGTCTCGGCCACGAAGTCCAATGCTTTCAGTGCATTGTTGTATCGCTCAGCCAGCGCCAGACTGTCCTGCAACTCTGGACTGGTGGCACCACTCTGCAATTCTTGAATGTGCAACACGCCCAATTCACGAATATCTGTCAGAAACTGTTCGTATTCCTTGCCTGTAACAAGGAAGGTCAGTTTTTTCATTTTCTGAATCATGCCTCGGCCTCCTTTCTCTTTTCCTGAAGCGACTTCAGGATTTTCTGTGAAGACTTGGAGAGGTTCTCCTCATCTTCCATGAATCGCTTGATCTTGCGCACGGCCTCCTGGAAACCCGGAATCTGCACCTTCTCAAAAAGGTTCACCTTCTGAGTAGTCTTCTTACGGGCATGTTCCAACAGCCCCAGCTTGGCAAGCACAAATTCGCGCTCGACAGCTGTCTTGGCAAGTCCCTGCAACAGATTGATACCATCGAAGTACCACTTCGGAGCACTGAACAAGCCGAACGGACGGACTTCCAGACGTATGTTCTTCAGGATGGGAACGCGGACACCGGCAATCTTCTTCACATCCAGTTCCACATCCTTCAGCGCCACCAACGAGGGGTCAAACTCCCCCCAAAGGGCATACATCGATTCGTATCCTCCGATCTGACTTTCCAGTTTCTTTTCCAAAATCTCGGCCTCCTCCTTGCATTTCTTCACCTCCAGACGCAATGCTGTCTCCTTGCTCTTGATAATGGGCAAGGTACGCTGTCGCATCTTCAGTTGCTTTTCAATCTGCTGAAGCGATGTTTTGTTATATTGAAACTTAATCATATCGAAATTAATAATTAATAATGAAAGAATTAAAGCGAAGCTCTTGAAGTGTTGATAATACACACCAACATCTTTTTCAGTTCTTCAACATCTGTTCTTATTGAGGTATAAGCTGTTTCGTCCAAAATTTCTGTATTGGAAAAGAGTTCCAACCAATATGACGTTTCATTTGCTTCTTTCAGCGCAATACGCATCTTGTGTATAAAGTCCAATTTACTTTCGGCATATTCAGCTTCTCTTACCAAAGCACCAATAGCTGTCCCCGAACGAAGAACCTGATCTGCCAACTTATATTCTTTTTTTCGTTGTAAAAAGCGATTCAATTTGACCATTCGGACAGAGAACTCCATGCTCTTATTCCGTATTACACTATCCTCTTTCATTCTTTCATTCCTTAATTCTTTAATTTTTTAATTCCCCCAATAGATATCCGTAAATTCCTTCTTGATATTCACCTCTTCAATCTTGAAGTACTTGCGGAAGAGCGACCATGTCACATCAAGCATCTCTTCAGTATCGAGGTTCACGTCAATAGCCAGCAACTTCTCGGCATAATCCTTGGCAAAGTCCAAGCAACGGTTGTCGTAGTCCGTCAGGTCAAAACCGTTCTCCTTTTTGGTCTTTGCATTGGCAGCATCCGAATAGAGGCGGATAGCCGCATTCATCACCTGGCTATGGTCCTTACGGGTCTTCTTACCAGCCACCAGCTGTTTCAGACGTGACAGTGAACGGAAGGGGTCAACAATAACCTTACCCACATCCGAGTCACGGCGCAGATAGAGCTGACCCTCGGTGATGTAACCGGTGTTATCGGGTACAGCATGCGTAATGTCACCACCTGACAAGGTAGTCACGGCAATGATGGTGATAGAACCACCGCCCACTTCGTCGGGGAACTGCACGGCCTTCTCGTAAATCTTAGCCAAGTCAGAGTAGAGCGAACCGGGCATAGAGTCCTTAGAAGGAATCTGGTCCATACGGTTTGACACGATAGCCAATGAGTCGGCATACGAAGTCATATCGGTCAGGAGCACGAGCACCTTCTCATTCTTCTCCACAGCGAAATACTCAGCAGCCGTCAGAGCCATATCAGGAATCAACAGACGCTCTACGGCAGGGTCTTCCGTGGTATTCATGAAACAGATGATACGGTCCAGTGCACCGGCATTGGAGAACGTATTGCGGAAGAAGTAATAGTCATCGTTGGTCATACCCATACCGCCCAAGATAATCTTGTCAACCTTGGCACGCAGGGCCACCATAGCCATCACCTCGTTGAACGGCTGGTCGGGGTCTGCAAAGAACGGAATCTTCTGTCCGGACACCAGGGTATTGTTCAAGTCAATACCAGCAATACCAGTAGCAATCAGTTCACTCGGCTGCTTACGGCGCACAGGGTTCACTGAAGGACCACCGATTTCCACTTCCTTACCTTCAATCTCCGGACCACCGTCAATGGGAGCACCATAGGCATTGAAGAAACGTCCCGACAACTGGTCGCCCACCTTCAAGGTAGGAGCCTTGCCCAGGAACACCACTTCTGCATTGGTGGGGATACCACCCGTACCCTCAAACACCTGAAGGGTCACATCATCGCCAACAATCTTCACCACCTGAGCCAACTTGCCGTTGATGGTTGCCAGTTCATCATAGCCCACGCCCTTCGCCTTCAGCGAGCAGGTAGCCTTGGTTATCTGGCTGATTTTCGTATATACTTTTTGAAAAGCTGTTGTTGCCATATCTTATACCTTATATTATTTATGTGCTACAAGCATTTCCAACACCTGGTTCTTGAAGTCATTGTACTGTTCCGACTTGTATTCCGAGTAGTTCATCTGCTTGCATACGTTAATCATCCTCTTGAAATAATCCACAACATCCAGGAAGTTGTCAAACTTGTAGTCGATGTTACAAATCTCCACAACCAAGTCAAGGATTTCCTCCTGACGCTCCAGTGAAGTCACAGCATCCACCTCATCAAATGCATCCTGCTGCAGGATGACAAAGTCAATGATTTCTGACTTCCAAAATGTTTCGTGATAGTCCACAGGCACACCGTCGTCACCCAAGATGTTAATCTGCTCGGCAATCTCCTTACCGCGTTGCATGCGGGTCTTCAGGTCAAGCACCTTCGGAATCCAACGGTCATTGATGCGCTCCTTGATGTATTCGGCAAACTCGGGATATTCCAAGTATTTCGAATAGGAGTCAATGGGGTTCACAGCCGGATAGCGCTTCTTGTCGGCACGGTCCTGCTCCAGAGCGTAGAAGCAACGGGCCACCTTCTTGGTGTTCTCCGTCACAGGCTCCTTCAGGTTACCACCGGCAGGCGACACCGTACCGATGAAGGTGATGGAGCCCACCTCGCCATTGTTCAGATAAACGTATCCTGCACGACCGTAGAAGTTTGAAATCAAAGCCGACAGGTCCATAGGGAACGCATCGGGACCAGGCAACTCCTCCATACGGTTTGACATCTCACGCAAGGCCTGTGCCCAACGTGAAGTAGAGTCGGCCATCAACAATACGCGGAGTCCCATTGCGCGGTAATACTCGGCCATAGTCATGGCAGTATATACAGATGCCTCACGGGCAGCCACGGGCATGTTTGAAGTGTTGGCGATGATAATGGTACGCTCCATCAGCTTGCGTCCGGTATGGGGGTCGTCCAGTTCTGGGAACTCTGTAAAGATTTCCACCACCTCATTGGCACGCTCACCACAGGCAGCAATGATTACGATGTCCGCCTCAGCCTGCTTTGAGATAGCATGCTGGAGCACCGTCTTACCCGTACCGAAGGGACCGGGGATAAAGCCCGTACCACCTTCTACAATGGGGTTGAATGTATCGATGGTGCGCACACCCGTCTCCAACAGTTTGAAGGGGCGCGGCTTCTGCTTATACTGGGTCATGGCAAACTTCACCGGCCAGTGCTGGATCATATTCACCTCGATGTCCTTGCCTTCCGCATCGGTCAATACGGCAATCACGTCCGACACCTTGTATTGTCCCTTGGCTGCAATGCTCTTCACCTTGGCTTTGCCTTCCAACTGGAAGGGGACCATGATTTTCAGCGGTTGTGAGTTCTCGTCCACACCACCCAACCAGTCGGCAGCCTGCACCTCGTCACCCACCTTGGCAATGGGGGTGAACTCCCACAAACGCTCTTCATCAATGGGGTCGGTGTATTGTCCGCGTTTCAGGAACACACCATCCATTTTGTCCAAGTCGTTCTGCAAACCGTCGAAGTTCTTCGACAACATACCGGGAGCCAGCTTCACCTCCAGCATGTGGCCCGTAAACTCGGCCACTGCTCCCACTTTCAGACCACGGGTACTCTCGAACACCTGTACATACACGTCCGAGCCTACCACCTTGATGACCTC